>CAYRBQ010000001.1:0-31452 GCA_964422305.1 uncultured Reyranella sp.
AAGCGCCCGATCGTGAGGGTCTCCCGGCGCCCGTTAAGACGATAATCGTAGCGAAATATAATTACACCCGACGGCTTCACCACGGCGTACATGCTGTCGCGATCTGACACCTTGTAGTCCCTGTCCTTCGGCTTCAGTCGCTTAAGCGCAGTGACCGTGAGCATAGACGCCTCCGCCTTGACCATAGGTGCGGCACTCAAAGAGGAGGGTTGGTGTGATTTTGGTCTCATTCGGTTGCTTTTAGCAACTCGCTATCCACCTGCTCCAAACTATCCACCGATGTGGACGGAGGCAACCAAAAAAATACCGACCGAAATACCGTCATGTCGCGGGCGATCAGGGCCTATCGCCAGGACGGTCCGAACAAATGATATATATTTTTCAATTGGTTAAGTTGTCGATCTGATCGAGAAGGCGGGGCGAATCATTCTCCCTCACTTATCGATCAGAGCCAGATCATAAGAGACCCAACAAGCGAAAAGGGTCAAGAAACAGTCGCCAACAGGGGCGATTTGGACGTCTGCCTGTGTCCCAATTGCCACATTTTTTAGCCGACCCCAGCGCCAGCTGCCTCTGTTTTGACAGATTCATGACCGTTGGCTCGCCTGTCAGTTGTAGATAGATACTTACTAGGTCGCCCGAGGGGGGCAAAAGAGCTGCCCGTGCAACCAAATACCAAATTGCGCAAAACGCGAGTCCGAGAGACAAGATACTACCGTAATAAAATTACAGCGAAATGGAAAATCAGGCCTTCATTAGCTCGAATCGGAATTTTAAAAGCACGCCGCCTGCCGGGATAGGCGACGCAACTGCACGCGATTCAACCAGTGGGATCGTTCTCGAGCTGACTGCTTACTTTGCTCTGCCACCGTGGCGGGGGGTGCGTCCGACCAAACGCTGTTGAGAAAGAAGTAAGAGCGATCGGAACCAAGGACCCTTCCCCTGACCTGTCAGACAGAGCCGAGACTCGGAAGCAAACGTGTTGCCTGAGGATAACTGCCGACGTGGGATAGGCTGCTGCAGGCCTGTCTGCAGGTCATGGCTACGCTTTGAAGGCAATCGCGTCAGGGCGTGAAATCGAAGGCAGCGCTAAGGACGCTGGCAAAGGCAGCGAAAGCAGGCGGGCTAATTCGCCTTTGCCGAGCTTTCCTCGAGCCTTTGCAAGATCTCCACCATGTGACCGTCACGGTCGAACATGATCGTGACAGTGGCGGACTCTGTGATCCTGCCCGGCCTGTCCTTCAGGTAATGCCAATGCACGACGGCTCCTCGTGCAGAACCTACTCTGTGGGTGGCAGGCCCGAGCTTTGCCACGGCTTCGTCAAGCGTCGATACGCCAGGTGTCAGTGTGTCCGCGGCAGCGAGGTTGAATGGCGTGCCGATGGAGCGACCGCAGGCGGTAAGAGCCAATGTGCAAATTGCGACGAGGATCCAGGAGCCTGACGGTTTCACGATGCCCAACCCTCAGAGATCCGAGGTGTGACGACTGTGCGGCGTGTCGCCATGTCACGCTTGGCCAAAAATGTAGGCTCCCGGGTTCATCATGCAAGGTCGGTCGCGGGGAGGAGCGCGGCGAACGCGATACCATTCAGTGTGAGACGGAAGCCGGCGCTCGTGGCCGGTGGTCTTCGGGTCCCGCCGGAGCGTCCTTCCGCCCGATCGATGATCAGGCGGAAGGAGCTTGTTCAGCGACTAACTGGAAGCGCAGTGCGGAGGACGAACTGCGGCCTCCGATGCTTGCGCTTACTGAGTGACAGGCCCCGTACGCTTCATGTGGACCTTGTAGCGGGTGCCGGCGGCAATGTACCTGCCGTCCAGCTCGGCCCCATGACGCGCCAGCTCAACGTGAGCCTGCCCAGACCTTATGGTGATCGAGTTCGCGGTCACGACGCACTGAGTTGCCCAGTTCTCGGCCGATCCTTCCGCAGCGGTTACCCACTGACACCCGATCTTGCCATCGGGACGCCGGGCGACGATCAGCACCCTGTTCTCGGTGCTCAGCTGTGAATACGTAGTGTCCGCGTAGCGGACACCCGTCCAGCGGCCTAGCGCCCAGTCCCCAGTGTTGCCCTCATAGGCTGACGAAACAGGCGCAGCGCTTTGAGCGAGCGCCGGCTGCACCACGAGAGGAGACAGGGCGAGCGAGATCAACAATAGCTTCTTCATGACGATTAGTCCTTCTTCAGGCCACGCGCGCGTGCGCGGGCAGAGATCAATGGGCTTGGCGGTTGCCGGGCGAAGCTGAGGCGGCCTAAAAGCTCCCCCTGTTCGGTTCGCCGCGACTTCAATTCAGGCAAACTTCGGGCTTGGCCAGGTGAAGCCATGCCGAGGCGCCGTAGTTGCCTCAGATCCGGTGATCCGGAGTAGAGCGGTTCATATTCGGAAGAGAAAAAGCGAATCCGTGCCGTACATGGCCGTTTGCCATCGAGCTCGGAAGCACCGCGCGTCCCTTCCCGATCGATCGCCAAGGCTCAAATGACCTGGCTGCTGTCTCGATCAGGTCTTGGGTGGCGGTCCGACGGTCTTCGGCTGGAACGCCACTAGAGGCGCTACGCGAAGCGACGGCACCGGTCCTTTGTCGGGACATCCTGTCACAGAGAGTTCGGCAACGGTGACGGTTGCGCACACATGGCATGCTTCGATCACCACCGGCCTTCCCTCGGACGTGCCATTGTCGTCCAGAGCAACGGCTACCGCAGCATTCGTCGAATAGATGCCGCCAACCGACTTGCACAGATGTAATGCGGCAACGAACGCAACAGCCAGCAGACAAAGCATCGCGGCTGTTCGTGTCGGAAGCAAAAGCGTCCATGAAGTATCTTGTCGTTGCATCGCCAGACTATGTTGGTCGACACGTTCTCACGTCAACAAATCCAAAGTTGAATCGTGCGTCGATGAAGCCCCCGTGTAACGGGATTCATGGCACGAGATGTCGATGCGGCCACGCTTGTGCCTCCATGCCGACGCAATACAACTCAGCAGATGGCCCATGAAAATTGAGTGGTTGCACTCAGTATAGTCCGTCAACGCCTCAACTTAGGCGGCGCTTGACACCGCACAGGGGGCGATATGTTCGGACAACGCCAATTGTTCATTGCACCACGCTTACGCCGGTAAACAGTCGTGGCAACAGACATTGCCGGTCAATTGTGCTGGTGGGTCCTCACCGTGCGCTAAAGGACCCGGGCAAAAAGCAGCACTACGGCCAATGCGAATCCGACAAGCGTTGGCAATGTCGTGACTACCATTCCGAACGCGCGAGCCCCGGCACCCCCTGGATATCGCCAGTAAAAGCACGCCCGCCCGATTGCGAAGAGGATTGCCGCGCCAATGATCAGCGAGAGCGCGGCGCCGTGAAGCAAAGTGGCCAATGCGAGATGCACACCAACCGCCAGCACCGCCTGTTCGAGCGTGTTCTGCAGGAAAGCAACCTTGATCGCCAAGGCCTGTCTTGGCGGGCCGGCGGCAGCACCACCTATGTCAGCCGACGAATAGAACCTTCCCCGGGAAACCATCCGGACTGCGATCACCAGACACAGGAAAATGAGCAAGTCAGCCTGCACGGCAAAGGCCAGACGCTCGGCCAGACCTGCGGGAAGTGTCACGATTGCCGGTACGGTAAACCACGTCCCGCCAAGCACGGCTGCGCAGAACACGCCGGCAAGCGCCGCACTTCGCCGAATCTTCGCCTGTTCGGCCGGCAGGTTCATCGGGCGAGATCTGCGCGCGCGTCCGAGATGATCGACCAAGCGGAATGAAGGAAGAGCGACGCTATCACCACCGCAACGACGAGATCCGGCCAGGGTGTGCCGGTCCAGTAGACGAGACCTGCAGCCACTACGACCGCAGCATTGCCAATCGCGTCGTTGCGCGAGAACAGCCACACTGCCCGGACGTTCGCATCGCCTTTGCGGTGTGGGATGAGCACGATCGCGGCTGCAACGTTCACTGCCAACGCGATCGCGCCGAACAGGCCCATGAGCTCAGCCTGCGGCTGATGCAGGAAGAAAATGCGATAACAGGTATAGGCGAGCACCCCCACACCAAGTGCTGCCAGAAACAGACCTTGCAGCAAAGCCGCACGCGCGCGGGCCTGCAGGCCCCATCCGATCGCGATCAAGCCGAGAAAAGAGATGAACCCGTCGCCTAGAAAGTCGAGAGCATCGGCCTTGAGCGATTGTGAACCGGCCATGATTCCACCGACGATCTCGATCGCGCCGTACCCGACATTGAGCAGGATCACGATCCAGAGCGCGCGACGATACGAGGGCGTCACATGTGACAAGACAGACACGCGGTCGTCGGCCAGGTCACCATCGAGCCGCGTGAGCTGGTAGCCCAGATCGGTGACCGACTGCTCAAGTTCGGGCAATGGGTCATCGGCGCCCCGTAGCCGCAGAGTCATTTCTTGCGAAGCGATCGAAACCTTCACCGCCTCAATGCCCGGTACCTTGCGAGCGGCGCCTTCGATCTTCGCCGCGCAGGAGGAACAGTCCATCCCGGTCACTCTGTAGCGCACGGGTGCATCTATGGTGGTTGTTGTCATTGGTTGTCCTTGCCTTGTAGGTCCTAACTCTACATTCTGTAGCCACTACAGACACAAGAGGGCGGTTGCATGATTTCGATCGGGGAGCTGTCCCGCCAAAGCGGCGTCCATATCGAAACTATCCGCTACTACGAACGCGCCAAAGTGCTGCCGAAGGCTCAGCGGGCACCCAACAGACGTCGCGTCTATTCTAGGGAGGACGTCGCTCGGCTTACCTATATCCGGCACGCTCGCGACCTGGGATTCAGCCTTCGATCTGTTCGTGAGCTGCTGGCGCTGCAGCAAACTCCCAACATGTCGTGCAAGACCGCCTCGATGTTGGCGTCCCATCAGCTGGCTGATGTGGAGGACCGGCTGCTTCGACTGACGGCACTGCGCGATGAATTGAAACGTATGGTGCGTGCGTGCAAAAACGGGCGCGTGGTCGACTGCAGGGTTATTGAGGCCTTGGCACGTACTTCCTAGGCTCGCTCGAGCCGATCGGGACTCTCTAGGCTCGTCGGCGCGCTTGCCTCGTGTGTCGACGAGACGGCCATCGACTGGCTCGGGTCTCATCGCTAAAGTGAATGCAACTAAGTTGCATTGGCGTTGGGACATTGGCGATGATCGGTCGACGGGTGGCGTTGTGTCTCTTGCTCGCGGTCCAGATGACGATCGGGTCGGCGGCCCGCGCCGAAACCGACACTGCGCTTACCATCTGGCGACGACTGGACTACGTGGCCGTTGACTATCGTGAGGCTGTTCGAGACGGGGCCGTCATCAACCAGGACGAATTCGCGGAGATGGTGGAGTTTTCCGCGACGACGATCGAGAAGCTGAAGTCTTTGCCGGCAGCCGCAGAGAAGGCGTCCTTGCTGGGAAAGGCCGGAGATCTTCAGGCCGCCATCGACCGTAAGGAGGGGCACGAACAGGTTGCCACGATGGCGCGTTCCCTCGCCGCCGCATTGATAGCGGCGTATCCGGTGCCCCTGGCTCCGAATGCCGTGCCGGATCTCCAGCGGGCTCGCGCTCTCTACGCCGAATCCTGCGCGAGCTGCCACGGCGCGAGTGGCGACGGCAAGGGACCAGCCGCGGAGGGCTCAATCCTGCTCCCATCGACTTCACCGACAAAGACCGTGCCGACGAGCGGAGCATCTTTGCGCTGTATCAGGTGATCAGCCAAGGGATCGACGGAACAAGCATGACAGGTTTCGGTGACCTTGCTTCGCAGGATCGATGGGGCTTGGCCTTCTATGTGGGGGCGCTCGCTTATCCCGCGCAGGAAGTCGGTGCAGGGGAACGGTTGTGGAAGGCCAATGCAGAACTGCGGCAGGCCATGACCCTCACCAGCCTGGTGAACGAGAGACCCGCTACCCTGAAAGCCATGCTGGGAGCGTCTGCGGAGCCGATCATCGCCTACCTGCGGCGCCACCCCGAAGCGTCCGTCTCCTCTTCGGGTTCGTGGCTCGTGCTTGTCCGCACGCGTCTTTCGGACGCGGTAAAGGCCTACGAAGCCGGCAATCAGAACGTAGCGAGGAACCTCGCTCTTTCAGCTTACCTCGACGGCTTCGAGCCCGTGGAAAAGGTGCTGGCTGTTCATGATGCCGTGCTGATGAGACGAATCGAAGCCGCCATGGGCGGCCTTCGCTCGGCAATGCAGCAGGGAGCGCCCGTGGAGTCGGTTCGCGCCCAAGTCGAAGCCCTCGACGAGCTATTCGTCAATGCCGAACGCGCGCTCGCTCCTGGTCAAGCGTCGTCACTCTCCAGCTTCCTCGGAGCATTCGTCGTTCTATTGCGTGAAGCCCTGGAAGCACTGCTGGTCGTCGTGGTCATGCTCTCCCTTCTTCGCAAGACCCAGCGTCACGATGCCGAACTGTACGTCCATTTGGGGTGGATATCAGCCCTTGCGGTTGGCGCGCTCACTTGGGCTGTTGCGACCTACGTCATTGCGATCAGCGGCGCGCAACGCGAGCTGACAGAGGGCCTGGGATCGTTGTTTGCCGCCGCGGTGCTCATCTGGGTGGGCGTGTGGATGCATAGCAAGAGCCACGTCGAAGCGTGGCGGCGCTACATTCAGGACAAAGTGGGGCGTGCTGTTTCGAAGCGCTCGGGGGGGGCCTGTTCGTGCTGACCTTCGTTGTGGTCTACCGCGAGGTATTGGAGACGATCCTCTTCTACGCAGCTCTATGGAACGACGACAACGCCATCGCAATCGTCGCTGGCGCCGGGGTGGCGATCCTTATGCTGGTGCTTATCGCCCTCGTTCTGAAGCGTTACAGCCAGACGCTGCCTATCGGGCAGTTCTTTGCCTATAGTTCGTACCTGATCGCGGTGCTTTGTGTTGTGATGATCGGCAAGGGTATGTGGGCCTTGCAGGAAGCAGACTGGGTCCCGATCACGCTGCTGGATGGCGTCCCGCGTCTCGAGGTCTTCGGACTTTATCCGACGGCCGAAGGACTAGTCGTGCAGACGGCTGCCGCGATGGTGCTTGCTCTAGGCTTCTGGAACAGCCGGCGCACGTCGGCCGCGCCGTCGGATGACATCCAATGACCAGCTGTTGGCGGGATCTGTCGGCGTGACATGACCGATTCTCTTGGAGGCGGCCATCCGCATGGTCGTGTCAGGCATGCCGCACGCTCCCCTGTAGGACATGATGTTGATCCGAGCACGCTCGTGGCGCTGAAGGGCATCCGCGGCCGGGGCCTTCTCAGGCCCTATCTGGAACCTTCTGCCCAGGCCGGCTCCTCGAAAAGGCGCTAACCAGAAACAGGGCGACACCGGTCGTGATCGCTGCATCCGCGAAATTGAATGCAGGCCAGTGCCAGGCTCCGATGTGGAAGTCGAGGAAGTCGGTTACGGCGCCCCCTTTGAGGCGGTCGACGACGTTTCCCGCTGCTCCTCCAGCCATCAGCCCCAATGCCACGGCGTCCCAGAGCTTCTCAATGCGCCGCGCCCAGACGAGAAGACCAAGAATGATGAGCAACTTGATGCCGACAAGTACGAGGGGGTGTTCTTGGAACAGATCGCGGAACAAGCCGAAACTGATGCCTGAGTTGAAGCCCAGCGCCAGGTTGAAGAAGGGGGCGATCTCCATGACGCGTGGCGGAATCATGACGACATTCAGGATCCACCATTTGGTGAATACATCGCCAGCCAAGGCAATGATGCAAACGCCACCTGCCACGAGGGCATACTGATTCTTTTTGAGAGGTGTCACGGCTTACCTTTGCAAGACCCAGCGGCGCCCTGGTTGCGCCCGGCGGCTGGGGTCGCGACAAGCTACATTCTGTAGCCGCTCCAGAATCAACCACTTAGGCCGAGTAAGTGGCGCCAGGACGGCTTTTCGCAAGGTGGGTGTTTCACTCGATCGAACCGCAATTCTCCAATGACTCCACACGTCTGTGTGATCTTTACGGCCGGATCGCGCGATACAGGGAGATCGAGCCGCTGGGTGTGGGAATGACCAATTCCTCCCTGACGTCCTGAAAAGCCGGCCGCCCGCATGAGCTCAGGAAGTACGCCGCGCGCATTCGGTTCCGTGTTCGTCCGGCCATCGAGGTTCTGGATCACACTTCTGAACAATGTACGCATGAGCCAGGTGCGTTGAAGGCCATAGTCGGCAATATGGAGCTCGCCGTGGTCGAGCAGGGTCTGATGCATCGCGGCGAGTGGCTTTCTTCTCCGCCATCGGGATCTGATGGAACACCAAACTTGACACGATCCTTGTCACGCGTCGGCCTTCCATCAACTCGAGTGCTTGTCGGGCAAACCCTTGGCGCAACTCGGCCGACACGGCACCGTCAGAAAGGCGGTTTCGCGCGCGGGCAAGAATGGCGGGATCGGGGTCTACTCCGAAAAGCGTGGCGGAAGGCGCGGCCTGCCCTAGGCGAACCAGCAGGGAACCGGTGCCGCACCCAATGTCCAGGATAAGGTCATCCGGCCGAGGCCCAAGTTGCTCGAGCAGCGCGCGCCGCCAACGATGCTCTCGCGTCACAGGGCGACGCCGACGTCGTACAACGGAGTGAGCCAGTGATGGCCGGCTGCCGGCGTGTAGTTCGATCCTTCGGCATTGCCGATCCTCTTCCCAGTGTTTGGAGGCTGACGTGAGTTGAAACCGATTGAAGAGTTGCCAACTGTTCCGGTCCCAACCCAATTGAGGTGGCCAATCGGCCGGGCGGTCCTCATCGGTGAATTGAGTGGGGCGAGACGCCGTCTGTCGACGGGTTCTGTTCCGGAATGCCGTCTCCGAAGGACTCGCTAGAAATTCGCCTTCTCAGTCCTGCCGTCGCACTCGACTGGCGTCGCGCGCTTCCGCGATCAAGTCTCTCAAGGTATCGGCATGCATTGCGCCCACAACCAGATGCTTTCCGACAATGAACGTGGGCGTTCCGCGCACCCCAAGTTTGCTTGCGAGTTCAATGTTGCCTTCCAGCTGGTGCCGGACCTCCGGCCCTTCCATGTCGAGCACCAATCGCGGCAGGTCGAGTGCGGCCAACTGGGCGAGCTCGAGCACCTGCACCCGGTCCAGGCGGCCTCTGAATTCCATCAGCGCGCTGTGTAAAGCGAAATACTTGCCCTGCCGGTTAGCCGCCAGCACAGCGAATGCGGCAATCCGAGAGACTTCTCCGAGAATCGGAAAGTCTATGTAGACGACCTTGATGCCGCTGTCGGTCGCGACTACGGCCTTCAACACATCGTACGAGCGCTTGCAATACCCACACTGGTAATCCAAGAACTCAACCACGGTCACATCCCCGTTGGGATTGCCAGAGAAGGGCCGATCCCCATCGCCCGGCAACCTGAAGTCGGGGACCTCGATTGCCTCGCGGCGCGGCTTGACGCTCGCTTGTTCACGGGATGCGGCGCGACTGTCTGGGCCAAGCCACTGAGCGGCTCCCAGGATCGCGGCTAGGGTCAGACCACAGGCCAATGCGAGAAGGGGCAAACGCAACAACGTCTCCGTGTCGAAGTTTCGCAATGTGCATTGCGCCGGCGGCCTACACCTCGGCGCAGCTCGTGGCCACAAGGCTACCTCCTGTAGTCGCTACAGAGGCAAGATCCTCTGCGACGACAATTGCGTGTCATTTCTCCAGTCGTCTGCCGCCCCCCGCCCTTCAGAAGTGCAGCACCAATGAAGGCATGGGAATGCACTGAGGACACTTTCCTCCTTGATCCTTTAGCGGGTACAGGGTGCACCATCTCTGGCATGTCCTGGCGACAGCGACCTCTGTGTTGGCATGGCCCTTCCGACCTGAAGCGGAGCGACTGAAATGCGTGTGTTGCTACGACTGGCGCACGCAATCGACGGTCTGAACAGAAGCGTTTCCGAGTTCGTTCGTTGGGGATTGCTCGCGAACGCCATTCTCATCACGGCGAACGCCCTGAGCCGAAAATTCTTCTCAGTGGCGTGGGCGTCGGCTTTCGATCTTCAGTGGCAGTTCTTTGCGGCTGTTGTCTTATTGATGGCTGCCTATACTTTTCAACGGGACGAGCACGTCCGGATCGACATCTTGGCGGGCCGGTTGGGTGAACGCGGTCTTGCCTGGCTGGATCTTGTTGGAATCTGCCTCGTTCTGCTGCCCGTGTGCGCTGCGCTCGTTTGGGTGAGTCTGCCGCAATTCATTATCGCCTTTCTCTCGGGCGAGAGCCGGGCGACACGGGAAAGCACGAGTGACATCCCGGCGTGGATCATAAAAGGCTTCATTCCTGCTGGATTTCTGCTGCTGGCGCTGCAGGGCATCGCCGAAGCCATCCGATGCGTTGCCTGTCTCCGGGGCCTACGTGCGCGACCGATACAACGCCACAGGCTGATCGAGGACCGTTGATATGACGGAGATCCTTGCGCCGGCGATGTTCCTCTGTCTCGTGCTGGCGCTGTTCGCCGGCTTCCCGGTTGCCTTTTCGCTGGCGGCGGTCGCCGGCGCCTTCGGCGCGATCGGCATCTCCACGGGCCATTTCAACGTCGTCTTCCTGAACAACATGCTTTTCCGCATTCAGGGGACGTTCAACAACGACAACCTGCTGGCACTGCCTCTCTTGATCTTCATGGGCATGCTGCTCGAGCGCACCGGCATCGCCGAGCACATGTTCGTCGCCCTCAATCGCCTGTTCGGTCGCCTTTCCGGAGGCTTGGCATACACGACGATTGTCGTCGGCGCCGCCCTATCTGCGATTACCGGTTTCGTGTCCGCGTCGGTGGTGGCCATCGGGCTGATCTCGCTGCCCGTCATGCTGCGCGTGAAGTACGATCCGAAACTCGCAACCGGGGTCGTCGCCGCGGCCGGCACGCTCGCTCAAGTCATTCCGCCAAGCCTTGTCCTCATCATCCTGGCGGAACAGCTCGAAGTATCGCTCATTGAGATCTATCGAGGTGCGCTCTTGCCAGCGGTGCTCCTCGTCGTTTTGTATCTGACCTATATCTTCCTCGTCACCCGGCTGTCGCCCGAGCGCGCCCCATCCACGTGGGCGGTGGATACGGCCGCACGGTCGCAGATAGTTCTTGAGGTCGTACGCGCGGCAGGGCTGCCGCTGGCCATCGTGTCTGCGGTCTTGGCAGCGATCTCTTTCGGTGTGACGACACCGACCGAGGGCGGTGCCATCGGCGTCGTTGCCATACTGCTCCTGGGACTGGCGACCCGAAAGCTGAACGGGCGCAACCTCCGGCAAGCCATGGATGTCACCGGGATTCTCTGCTCCGGAATCATCTTTCTATTGCTCGGCGCTTCCTTCTTCATGCTGGTGTTTCGCGGCCTTGAAGGCCATCTCTGGATCGAATCGCTCTTCAAGTTCCTGCCCGCCGGCCAAGTGGGCTTCATGGTGTTCATCAACGTTGCGATATTCTTCCTGGCGTTCTTTCTGGATTTCTTCGAGATCGCCTTCATCGTGTTGCCGTTGATCGCGCCGATTGCGCGCAATCTCGGCATCGACATGGTGTGGTTCACGGTGCTTCTTGCCGTCAACCTTCAGACCTCGTTCATGCATCCACCTTTTGGCATCGCGCTCTACAATCTTCGCAGCGTAACGCCATCTTCTGTTCCGACGTCGCAGATCTACTGGGGGGCCGTGCCATTTCTGGTTCTGCAAGTCCTTATGGTCGGTCTTCTCATTGCGGTTCCGCAGATCGTTACGCGGGTGCAGGCGCCAGAAGCCGGCAGGGGAACCATCATCTTCGCACCTCTGCCACCCGCTGAGAACTGACCCAAGCGGGCGAGGAGCAGGGCATGCATTGCAAGCGCAGGACTGGCACGACCGTCATCATTGCAGCGGAACACTGCAGAGCTTCGTACTCCCGTTCTTATCCTCACCGCCCGCGACGCACTGGAAAGCCGGCTGGCTGGCTTGAATGCGGGTGCCGACGATTATCTTGTGAAGCCGTTCGATCTACAGGAGCTTGATGCCCGCCTTCGAGCGATCCTGCGCAGACCGGGCAATAGGGAGGCGGACACGCTCGAATTTGGCGGGGTCGTGTTTGTGGTGACTGTTTGGGATGTTCACGTGAACGGCCAGCATGTCGATCTCGGCCGAAAGGAATCGGCGCTTCTTGAGGAGTTGATGCGGATAGCCCCTCGGATCGTGGTTAACGACCGCTTGGAGGAAAAACTCTACGCGTTGCACGAGAGCGTTACGACAAACGCCATCGAAGCCAGCGTATCGCGGCTGCGTCGGAAGCTCCACGCGGCAGGTGCTAAAGCTCGCATCATGGCGGTACGCGGACAGAAAACTCGGAAGGAGGGGGTTCCTGACTGGGACGCGATCGCGCGTGACATGGAGCAAATTAGGCATGTCGTTGAGCAGTTGTTGGCGCTTGCGCGGGCCGACGCGAGTGGAGACCACTAGCAGGGAGGCCAGCCTTCATCACTTGCCAGAACCGTTCGAGAAGCGGTTGCCGATATGCTCCCTGCCTACGAGCAGGCCGGGCGGACGATCAACTTAGATCTGGAGGAAGGCTTGATCGTCGCTAGAGGAGGGCGTCGCCTGCGCCAAGCACTGCGTAACCTTCTTGAGAACGCTATCCGACATGGTCGCGGAGCTGTGGGAATTCGTCTGAAGCAAGTTGATGACCGAACCGCCGCGTTGAAGGTAGTTGACAACGGTCCTCCAATCGGTAGGGAAGCCGGGGAGCTTCTGTTCGAGAGGTTTCACAAGGGCATTCAAAGTTCTGCAGGATCGGGCCTGGGGCTTGCGATCGTGAGTCGGACCCTGAGGAACCTCGGGGGTGAAGCGCAAATAATGGATGGTCACTGCTTTACAGTTCGACTGACGATTCCCTGTTCGCGCAGTCCGTCCTGACTTCAATAGTGTCGGTTGGACGCCTCTGGCGTTTCCTCCCTAGACTGGCCCGAGCCTTTTGGCTCCGGCCTCTTGTGCGGATTGCGCCGCAACATATCGAAGGGTGTGCGACACCAGTTGCTTCATAAGGCCAGTTATGCGATCGCAGTGGTCGGTGCAGTTACCAACCACAACTCTCCCGCACGGGTTTGATCGCATCTGCCAACCCATCGAGATGGAATGATACAGATGAAGCAGCTTTATCGTAGGGCTCGACCGAGATAACGAACTCAGTCTTCGTTAGCATCTTCTTGGCCATGTCGACGGGATTGGGTGCGATTACACCGTCGCTCAATGAAGGCCAGCGCTCGGCAACGATCGGCTGGCTATCTAGCCGCCAGCGGACTGCAACAGGCTGACTGCCCAGATATTCTGTCCAAAGAACCATCAAAGTCGTCTTGTTCTTCAAGCATCGAATTCCCAAGAATGGTGCTTCCTTTCGGCCGGCTCGCGTGTCGAGCTTGTCTGGCGACATTATGCCGATCATGACCGCCTTGGATCCATCTAGCTTGTCCGTCTGAGTGGCTCTGCTCCACTGCTTTGTCGTCGCTTTGGTTATGCAGTCCTCTCGGTCGTTCTTGTCCGACAGTGCCTGGCAGCGTTGACGCTCTTCTTCAAAGATCTTCTGGTCCTGACCGGCTGCCGGCACCGAGAGTAGGACGACCAGAGCGAGGGTTGCGGATACAGAGTGGTTCACGATGCCTCCTGGTGCCATCACTGCGGGCGACTTCAGGATGAGTTCGCTCGCAAGTCCAGAAGAATATCGGATTTTTCGATATTGGATTTCCCAATTTACTGATTCGCCCGGTCATCGAGACCGGGAGCTGCCAGTTTGTGGATCCGACCCCAGGACCAGCGGATCGTTGGCGACGTTCTTGCCCAAGAGCGCACCCGTGCCGGATTCACCCAGGCCCAATTAGCTAGGAAGCTCAACAAGCCTCAATCCTTCGTTTCATCCTATGAGAACGGCCAGCGCCGCGTGGACTTGCTCGAGTTCATACGGATCTGCCGCACGCTTGATGTTGATGCCCTCAAGGTGTTTCGTCTGATCCAGAAGGCCAAATCGGGGTAGCACGCCGGCATCTGCCGTTATCCGCGTGCCTTTGCCGGGCAATACTGCATCTTTTCGGCTCTGGTGCTGGACTTCATACCGCAACGAAGCGATGTCGGCCGACCTTGGTGGATACCCCCCCAGGGCTACCGACGAGACCCTCTTTTGAGCCTTCCTAGGACCAGCCGAAGCCACCCGTTACAAATCGCAGAGGTTCCTGTGCCCGCTGGGCAGGGCCTGATCGGCATCACGCTATGCCCCGGCAAGATCGACCCCTATGCGATGTCGGGCGCTTGGAAACGGGATCTGGGAGCGGACTTGAAGGCCATCGTCGCCTGGAAGGCCGCGGCGATCGTCTGCTTGGTGGAGCCTTTCGAGCTCGAGCTCCTAAAAGTCGAGGATCTGCCAAAGCAGGTGAAGAGTGCGGGCCTCAGCTGGTTCCACCTGCCGATCAGGGATGTAAGCGTTCCTGATACTTTGTTCGAATGCCGGTGGCTAACCGAAGGCTTCGAGCTGAGGCAGCTGCTCGCGGGCGGACGGAGGATCATCATCCACTGTCGCGGCGGGTTGGGACGCGCTGGCACCATTGCTGCCAAGTTGTTGGTCGAGCTCGGCATGGATGCCGAAGCAGCCATTGCCCTTGTGAGACTGAAGCGACCGGGAGCGATAGAGATGGAGGACCAAGAGGCCTATGTGCGCAAGGGATCTGCGCCGGGCGCAGGTCAGCGCAGGCGGTGTCGGTGAACGATCTTGAGGACCGCGCCGTCGGGTGCCTTCTAGGCCTTGCCATCGGTGACGCTTTGGGAACGACGCTTGAATTTAGCGCTAGAGACAGTAAGCCACCCGTCGCTGACTTGATCGGAGGTGGTCCGTTCGGCCTCAAGCCAGGTGAATGGACCGACGACACAAGTATGGCGCTTTGCCTTGCCGACTCGCTCCTGGAGCATGGTGCGGTGATTCCCCGTGACCTCATGGAGCGCTTCTGTAGGTGGAGAGAGGAGGGTTACAACTCAGTCAATGGCCGCTGCTTCGACATCGGCATTACGACCAGCCAAGCAATCTCAAGGTATGTGAGCAATGGTAATCCTTTGGCAGGAAGTACCAATGCCGCAGCCGCCGGCAACGGCTCGATCATGCGGCTCGCGCCTGTGCCGATTCTCTTCGCGCGCCGTCTTGCGAAAGCCGCTGAAGCGGCTGTCCTGCAGAGCAGGACGACACACGCGGCTCCCGAGTGTCTCGATGCCTGCGGGTTGATGGCAGCAGTCATGGTGCGCTTGATCGGCGGCCTCAGCTGGCGAGAAGCAATTTCCCAGCAGCCACCGCGAATTCGATCGGCGAAGATCAATCGACTCGCGACGGGAGCGTGGCGGCAGAAGGACCGAGCTGAGATCAAGTCTTCGGGCTATGTGGTCGATACGCTGGAAGCTGCGTTCTGGGCCGTTGATCGCACCGGAACCTTCAGCGACGCCGTTCTCCTCGCCGTAAATCTCGGAGATGACGCCGATACAGTAGGTGCAGTTGCCGGCCAATTGGCGGGGGCGCGTTATGGGGCGAAGGGCATTCCTCCGCGATGGATCAAGAGACTTGCATGGTCCAGTCACATTGCCGATTGCGCCTTGCAGCTCATCTGCATGGGAGATCGCTCAGCATCCACATGTGGATAAAACGCGACGCCTGACGCCAGATTTATCAAGAACGTTACAGATCGATCAGCGCGCGTAACTTCGATTATCACGCGCGTGATAGACGCGGCGATAAATCCGCACCTTTCGAGGACTGGCGCGAACCAGAGCAACAAACATAGTTTGTCGCGTCGCCTAAACACATGAGTGCGACGATCTCGATCGCTTGCCGACCCAAAGCGATTCTTGGAAAGAGGCAATCCATGTCCGTAATGCATCGCGAGTCGAAGCCGCCAGGGAAGGCGCAGCTCCGCCGGTCTTTGGCTGAACAGACAGTGTGGCGTTCCACGAGCAACTTGATCGCTAACCCGCGGAACGTCCGTCGTCACTCTCGTAAGCAGATTCATAAACTCGCCAGCGTCCTGGAGGGACTGGGCGTGTTCATTCCCATCGTAATCGACGAAGCAGACGTCATCCTGGCGGGGCACGGGCGACTGGAAGCAGCCAAGTTGCTGGGCATGGGCGAGGTCCCCACGCTGCAGATCAAGGGCTTGTCGGAGTCTGAGAAGCGCGCCTTTGTACTCGCCGACAACAGACTCGCGGAAATGTCGGGCTGGGAGCGCGATGCTTTGAAGCTCGAGCTCAAGGAGCTGGTTGAGCTCGACTACGACATTGAGCTGACCGGCTTCGACACCGGCAATGTCGATCTCATTCTCGACGATCGGGAGAGCGGCACGGGCGAGGAAGAAGAGCTCCCAACGCGGAGCGTCAATCCGGTGGCCAGGCTGGGCGACGTGTGGCGGCTCGGTCGCCATCGCCTTCTGTGCGGCGACGCGACCAAGCTCGCCAGCTATGAGGTGCTTCTCGATGGCTGCAAGGCGGATCTCGTGTTCACGGATCCGCCCTATAACGTGCCGATCAATGGTCACGTGAGCGGTTTGGGCAAGGCGCGCCACCGCGAGTTCGCAATGGCTACCGGAGAAATGTCGGCCGGTCAGTTCACGCGCTTTTTGGCCAAGATCTTCGGTTGCCTCGCTGACACCGCCAAGGGCGGCGCAATTGTCTTTGTGTGCATGGACTGGCGACACCTCTATGAGGTGCTCTCGGCCGGCCGCGAAATCTATGCTCTGAAGAACATCTGCGTTTGGAACAAATCAAATGCGGGCATGGGGAGCCTCTATCGGTCCAAGCACGAGCTGGTTCTCGTGTTCCAGAACGGCACTGGCAAGTTCACCAACAATGTGAGCCTTGGCGCCACCGGCCGCTATCGCACCAATGTCTGGGACTATGCGGGGATGACCTCGATGCACAAGGGCCGTAGTGAGGCCCTGGAAATGCATCCCACCGTGAAGCCGGTGGCGCTTGTTGCAGATGCCATACGGGACTGTTCCCGCCGCAATGAGCTCATCCTGGACCCCTTCAGCGGCTCCGGCACGACCATCATGGCGTGCGAGCGCACCGGACGCGTGGCCGCGGCAATGGAGATCGATCCGGCGTATGTAGATGTTGCAATCAAGCGCTGGGAAGCCACGTCAGGCCGCAAGGCGACGTTGGAAGGTATAGGCCAGACCTTTGAGGCCGTTGCCGCCCAACGCTTGGGCGCACCGGTTGAGAATTAGTCAGATGACGAACGACGACGACTACGACGTTGGTTACGGCAAACCGCCCGAAGCCAGTCGCTTTCGCAAGGGCCGCTCTGGCAACCCCTCGGGCCGCCCACGCGGCAAGAAGTCGAGTCGCTTGAGCGAGCAGATTCGTAAGTTTGCACAAAAGAAGGTTCGGGCTCGCGAAGGGGGCAAGGAGCGGGAAATTTTTGGCGCTGAAGCGGTAATGCACTCCGTGTTCAAGGAAGCAACTAACGGCAAGCCCGCTGCGCAGCGCCATTTCTTCGCGCTGTTGAAGACGCTTGAGGAGGACGTCGAACAGCAAGCGCCACAGATTGAACTCAGTGATGATGATATCGAGATACTCAAGCGCTTTCTGGAGCGCCACGAGCAGGCGATGAGAGACAAATGACCGAGCGTCCGATTGGGGTGCTATTCGACGTCGTCCTGCGCAGCGACTTCCAGGCCTTCGTTGAGAAGGCTTTTTCAGTTGTCTTTCCCAACGACCGCTTCGTTTCTGGTTGGCACATCGAGGCCGTGTGCTGGCATTTGTCGCTCGCCCAGCAGGGTGATCTTACCCGACTGATCATCAACCTGCCTCCGCGCTCGCTGAAATCATTCATCGTGTCGGTGGCATGGCCGGCTTACCTGCTGGGTCTCGATCCAACTTTTCGCGTAATTTGCGTGAGCTACAGCGACGATCTCGCCCGCGATCACGCACGCCTGTTCCGGGCCCTAGTTGGCACCAAACTGTATAAGCGCCTGTTTCCCCGCACGCGCATAAGCCCCTCGAAGAATACCGAATCGATGGTGGCGACGACGGCCAATGGCTTTCGGCTTGCGACCTCCATAGGCGGCACGCTCACGGGTAAAGGCGGTCACCTGATCATCATCGATGATCCAATCAAAGCGGAAGGGGCTAACTCGGAAAGCGACCGGCAACGAAATATCGACTGGTACAGCTCGACACTGGTTTCGCGGCTGGACGACCCGGTTACCGGCAAGATCATAGTGGTGCAGCAGCGGGTGCACGCGTTTGATCTCAGTGGCTACTTGCTCGAGCAGGGCGGGTGGACGCATTTGTCGCTTCCTGCGGAGGCACGTAGAGACATCCAAGTACCTATCGGCGATGGCCAGACGCACCTGTTCAAAGAGGGTGACCTCCTTGACGGCGCACGCTTGCCGGGACGTGTCCTCGAGGCTCGCTCAAAGGATCTCGGCAGCGCGCAGTACTCCGCCCAGTATTTGCAGGAACCGGTTCCGCCGGATGGCACAGTCATCAAGCGGAGTTGGCTAAGTACCTACGACGCGCGGTCGACACAGAGCTTTTCAAAGGTAATCCAGAGTTGGGATGTGGCAGCAAAGCCGGGGCCCGCCAATGACTGGAGCGTATGCCTCACTCTAGGCATTGCGCGGGACGGCTACTACGTCGTGGATGTCGCGCGAATGAAGGTGGAGTTTCCGGGGCTCGCCAAAGCTGCAAGTGAACTAGCGCAGCGGTACAAGCCGTCGCTCATCCTCATCGAGGATTCCTCAAATGGTACGGCTCTCTACCAGGACCTCAATGCTCGAAGTCGTTTGCCCGTATCATTGATCAAGGCACGTCTAGACAAAGAATCTCGAGTGAACAGTGTTTCAGGGCTTTTCGAAGCGGGGAAAGTCCGGCTGCTATCGACGGCGGCGTGGCACGCGGACCTGAAGCGTGAGTTGCTCGAGTTCCCAGGAGGTCGACACGATGATCAGGTGGACGCGCTGAGCCAGGCGTTAGCTTGGGCGCGCGATAACGATGATCATCTTGTCGCTTTTGCCCACCCGATCCTTATGCCGCGCCCACCTGAAGACTGCTTCCTAGCTGATGACGATATCAGCCCGTTTGGCGCGGACATTTGACTGCATGGGCCAGTGGCGAAAGCCGGCATGTCGTAGGTAGGCCCTGGAGCAGCCCAGGCAGCCCGGCTCAAATGGCCAACAGTTCCTCCCACTCCGTTGTGTAGCGCAGACTGAGCATGTCGCTGCGCAGCGCCCAGGGCCTACGCGCGCCGGTGCGGCCGACGACGATGGCGTCGCGGCCGAAGCGCGCGTTGAGGCCGTCGAGCACGCGCATGCGGGCCAGCGAGCGGGCGTCGTCGCAACTGTCGAACAGGCCGCTGCCAACCGTATTCGCTTTCACAAGGTCGACCAGCATCACGCCCGCCTTTTTGTAGCGATAGCCGTCGCGCCAGATGGCGCCCAGCGCGCGGCGCGCGGCGCCGATCAGCCGGGACGTGTCGGCGGTGGCGACGGGCAGCGCGACGCTCCGTGTCGCCGTGTATTGCGGGTCACGTTCGCGGAAAGGGTTGGTTTCGAGGAATACCGAGAGGTGCGCCGTGGCGAGCCCCTGCCGCCGCATCTTGGCGGCTGCCCGCGAGGCGAAGGCGGAGACCGCTTCCTCCACGCCTTCCTTTTCCATCATCGGCCTGCCGAAGGAGCGCGACGATACGATGCTCTTGCGGTCGGGCGTCACTAGCTCGAGCGGCAGGCAGGGCGTGCCGCGCAACTCAAGTCCCAGGCGCTGCACCACGACGCCGAAGGCCTTGCGCAGGTCGCCCGGTTCGGCGGCGCGGAGATCGAGCGGCGTGCGGATGCCTCCCGCCACCAGCCGGGCCGCCATCTTGCGCGCGATGCCCCAGAGATCGGTGAGCTGGAGCCGGGAGAGCGCGTCCGTCTGGCTCGCCACGTCCGCCAGCACGCCGATCCCGCCCGATGCCGGATCCTTCTTGGCAGCCCGGTTAGCGACCTTGGCCAGGACCTTGGTTGGCGCCACGCCCACTGAGACAGGAATGCCGGTCCATTGCAGCACGGTCTCGCGCAGATGCCGCAGATGCGGGGCCTGGTCGGCGATGCCGGAGAGATCGAGGAAGGCTTCGTCGATCGAGTAGATCTCGAGGTCAGGCGTGAAGTCGGCGAGTATGCGCATCACCCGCGCCGACATGTCGCCGTAGAGCGTGTAGTTGCTCGAGCGCACGACGACGCCCTGGCGCTCGAAGCGGCCCCGGTAGAGATGCCAGGGCGCGCCCATATCGATGCCGAGCGCCTTGGCCTCGTTCGAGCGGGCGATGACGCAGCCGTCGTTGTTCGACAGCACCACAACCGGCCGGCCGCGCAGCGCCGGCTGGAAGACGCGCTCGCACGAAGCATAGAAGTTGTTGCAGTCGACCAGGGCCAGGAGGCGCGGCATCACAGCATGCGAATCGAGTGGGAGACGACGCCCCAAACTTCGAAGGACATGCCCTCGCCGAGCTCTATATCCGGATAGGCCGGGTTCTCGGCCTGCAGCCACACGCGACTGCCGCGACGGCGATAGCGCTTCAGCGTGAACTCGCCGTCGACCAGGGCAACGACGATCGACCCGTCGACCACGGACTTCGCCCGATTGACGATGGCGATGTCGCCGGGAAAGAGGCCGATGCCGGTCATGCTGTCGCCCGCGACGCGCACCGCGAAGGTGGCCGGTGCGTTCTCGATCAGCAGCTCGTTGAAGTCGAGGGGACGGTCGAGATAGTCGTCGGCGGGAGAGGGGAAGCCGCATTCGGCGGTGCCAGACATCAGTGGGATGGAAAGAGACAGGCGCGCCTCAACGCGCGAGGCGACGAAGAGCGGCCGACGACGGCGGCGCAGCAGGGCCACGTTGGACAACGGGCGGCACTCCGGTTCGAACGCGGCCCCACCCGTCGCTCTATGACCTGTCACGCGACTCCTAACGCTCGACGAGGGCAGGAGTCTCTAGCCTGCACTGACTGCATTTGTGGATTCGCCGGCATGGCTCATCTGCGCCAGAGGCGATCCGTCCGCCTTTACAGCCGGTCGCACACCATCGCCTGTATGACAGCACTGCTAGCCTTGCCAGGATTCAGGCTGTTCTTCCACTAAGTGGGTTCGGAGGTGCGCATTGATTGTCAGCCAATCTGCTTACCGCCTGTTGGCCCGCCACTCCCAAGCAGGCTCGCAGGCATGCGCATGGACCCCAAGCCCTTCTGCCTTGGCTTGAGCCTCTTCTTGAACGTAGTCATCACTGTAGCGGCGAAACGCCCACGCCAGGCCTTCGCGAACCAGTATGGCGCCCAGGTCCTCACCGCGTACTGTGCAAACGGCAATGGTACGCCCGTATTGATCGGAGCCAGTGCGCTCGCAAACGACATACTTGCCAGTTACGAGTTCCTGCAACCTAGTCGTCGCCATACGGCCCGCGGGCCATCCATCCGAGCAGACTTGGCGGCTCTCTGGAGCGTCAATACCCCAAAGGCGATAAGTCTTGCCGTCCATGCGAAGCGTGTCACCGTCGGTGACTATCTGCGCTGAGGTCGTCGAAGCATTAAAGCCAATTGCAGCAACGGCTAAGACCAATAGGAGTTGGATTCTCAAGTCTTACGCCCCAGAGGCGGCTGCATCAGGCTGTCGAGAGCGCCATTATTGTGGGAGTATTGGAAGTAGCAAGCGCAAGCTTCTCTAGCCCGTCCCTACAGGTCGTAGGCAGCCCGTGAACTACCGAGAAGCCGTCCTAAGACGCGACGGATACAGATGCCGAGAGTGTGGGACTTCGTGCCGGCGTGAAGACGCCGACGTACACCACCTCATTCCACGATCTCTTGGAGGATCTGACGATCCGGGCAAAGCCGACCTCGTACGCCCGAGTTACGTGAGAACGCAATGGAATGATCGTGTCTTCTGCTTGAGCTCCTGGGGCAAGGAAGCGATGCAATGGAGCCGGTGGAACCGCCGGTAGTTGCAGCGCAAAGGAGCTATCCATTGGGCAAGAAGACCACGCCGTTCATCAGACGCGATACCACCGTATCTACGAACAAGGCCGCAAAGCCGAAAACAACCAAGTTGTCCAAGTTGGAAGCGATGTTGCGCCGACCGGGCGGCGCGACAATCGCGCAGCTCTGTAAGGCCTTGGTTTGGCAGGCTCACAGCGTGCGTGGCGCCATGGCTGGGGCGCTCAAGAAAAAGGGATGCGCGATCACCAACGAAGTTGGTTCTGACAAAGTGCGGATCTACCGCATCGCTTAGGCAGGCAGAGCCGAGATGACTGTTAAGACGCAGGCTGAGCTTGTCCACCTGGACGGGCTCAGCCTCGATCAATTGCGAACCCTGTGGGCCAAGAATCTGGGGCCGCCTCCCATCATCGCAAGCACTGAAGTCACGCGGCGTTGGCTGGCTTGGGAACTACAGGCGGCGAGGTTGGGAGGCTTTGACGCTGGTACACGTCGACGCCTGCGGCAACTGGCAAGAACAGCCCAATCAGAGGTGCCGACTGGCGCTGCGCAGAGCATGCGCGTCCTCAAGCCCGGCACTGTGCTCACCCGCGAGTGGGGTGACGCAATGCACAAGGTAACCGTCGTCGAGGACGGTTACAGCTGGGCCGGACGCACCTGGAAGTCACTATCGGAGATCGCGTCGACAATTACTGGCACGCGCTGGTCGGGCCCACGCTTCTTTGGATTGAAGAAGAGAGGCCGCGCATGAGCACGATCAAGCGATGCGCGATCTACACCCGGAAATCGACAGAAGAGGGATTGGATCAGGCCTTCAACTCCCTGCATGCCCAAAGAGAAGCTTGCGAGGCCTATATCAAGAGCCAGGCCCACGAAGGTTGGAAGCTGGTGAAGGCGGCCTATGACGACGGAGGTCTGTCCGGCGGGAATCTGGAAAGGCCAGCGCTAAAGCGACTCCTAGCAGATATTGCCGCCGGGCAGGTCCACATCATCGTGGTCTACAAGGTCGACCGCCTGACGCGATCGCTAGCTGACTTTGCGAAGATCGTCGACGTCCTCGATGGCCATGGAGCATCTTTCGTCTCGGTCACCCAGCAGTTCAATACGACGACTTCCATGGGACGACTGACGCTGAACGTGCTCCTGTCCTTTGCTCAGTTCGAGCGAGAAGTGGCCAGTGAGCGCATTCGGGACAAGGTGGCTGCCTCGCGCCGCAAGGGCATGTGGATGGGCGGTACCTTGCCGCTGGGCTACGACGTCAAAGACCGAGAACTCGTGGTTAACGCCGTTGAGGCTCAGACAGTTCGTCAGATATTCGAAGCCTATCTTCGTTTGGGGTCGGTCGCCGATCTGAAGGCTGAACTTGTGCGGCGCGGTGTTACCAGCAAGCGCAGGGCCTCGAAGGATGGACGGACCTGGGGCGGAACGCACCTGACGCGCGGAGCCCTTTTCTGCCTGCTGCGCAATCCAGTCTATGTAGGTCGTGTCGCCCACAAGGGGCATGTTTATGAGGGGAAACAGGCCTCGATCATCGAATTGGAGATCTGGGAGCAGACCCAAGCAATGCTGAAGGGCAACACGACGAGCCGGGAACGCCGCAGAGTCATTCCTGGTGGTCGTCCGCTGACGGGACGGTTGTTCGATGATCAGGGCAATGCGATGAGCCCGACTTACACCACGCGACCGAGCGGCAAGCGATATGCCTACTACGTTAGCCAGGCCCTGCTGCAGGGTGAGAAGGAACAAGCGGGCTCAGTGAGCCGGGTCCGGGCTGACGAGATCGAGCGGCTGGTCCTTCATGCGGTGGCCCCTATAGGAGCGAAGGTGGCCACGGCAGAGGATGCACGAAAGCTAATTGAGCGGGTCGTGGTTTTTGCTGACCGGATTGAAATCCTGAAGGTGCTGGATGCTACGGACGATGGGGAGGGCAGTAGAACCATCACTGTTCGAGCAAAAGCGGCCCGAAGAAACAGAGCCCAGGTGCTGGATGACGGCTCGCCTGCGCCAGACCAAGCAGTGGTACGGGCCTTGGCCCGTGCTCATGAATGGCGGGGCTGGCTGGAGAATGGCGAGGCGCGGTCGTATCGCGATATCGCATCCAAGGCATCGGTCAATCCTGGCTACGTGCAGACTATCCTGCCCTTGGCCTTTCTGGACCCCCGTCTGACACGAGAGCTTTTGGACGGACGCCGGCAGATCAACGGCGGCCTGATGGAGCTGCTTCGTCGAGGTATCCCGCTCGATTGGCAGCAGCAGCGCGCCGTCTTCTGATCCCGCCCGCGAATAGTGACACCAGCATCTAAGGCTCCCAGAGACACTTGGGCATATGCCGGCCAATAGCCAGCCAATCGGCTCACAACCGCGATCTCTGGTACTGCTGAATGCGAAAAGAGCCCGCGATTGCGGGCTCTTTGGTCGAGGGGCGACTTACGAGTTAGCAAGTGCCGACTGGCTGGTAGGCCCGGCAGGATTCGAACCTGCGACATAACCGTTATGAGCGGCTCGTTCTAACCGCTGAACTACGGGCCCCCGACCATCCCCAGTCGCCCGGGGCCCGCTGTTATAGCGCTTATTCCGCCGGCGGCACGAACATATAGCCGATACCGCGCACCGTGCGGATCACTGTCGGCTTCTCCGGGGCGGGCTCGATCTTGCGCCGGATGCGCGTGATGCGCAGGTCGATCGCCCGGTCGAACGGGTCGCGGCTCCGGTGGCTGGTGGTCTCGAGCAGCCAGTCGCGCGACAGCGGACGGTTGGGGTTCTCGGCGAAGGTCTTCAGGATGTCGAACTCGCCCGAGGTCAGCGGCACGTCGTTGTTGGTGGCGTCGAGGAGCTGGCGCTTGGCCAGATCGAGCATGTGGCCGCCCATGCGCACGCGCTCGAGGCGCGAGGGGGTGGCCTTGTTGACCGAGCGGCGCAGCACGCTCTTGCAGCGGGCGAGCAGCTCGCGCGGCTCGTAGGGCTTGGCGACGTAGTCGTCGGCGCCGCTCTCGAGGCCCAGCACCTTGTCGACCGAATCGCCGGCCGCCGTCAGCATGATGATGCCGACGCGGGTATTGCTCTCGCGCAGCCAGCGGGCCAGCGCGAAGCCATCCTCCTGGCCGGGGAGCTGCACGTCGAGCAGCACCAGGTCGGGCATCGCCCGCGAGATCTGGCGGCGCATCTGCGCGCCGTTCTCGACGGCGATCACCTTGAGATCATGGTTCATGAGATAGGTCTCGGCCGCCTTGCGCTGAAACGCATCGTCCTCGACCAGCAAAATGGACGGTTGCTGCATGACTTTGATCCGAAAATAAATGTTCTCTAATGCCGTCAAAATACCACTATTTCTCAACGATTTATAGCCATTTCTTGATAATTTTGATACAGTTTGTGCCGGCCCGTTTCCCAGCCCCGAGTCCATGCCATCGCAATCTGTAGTCGCACGGCCCACCGGCGTCCCAACCCCTTGTTCCGCGACCGTCGCGAGTTCGCATGACGATCGCCGCGGCTGACTCGTCGTCCCTGCAGACGGACGCTGCGCAGTCCGCGCGGCAGGACGCCTTCGTCCGCGCCGAGCTGATCCGGCGGCTGTTCGACGGCTCGGCGCAGTCCCGCTACTTCTCCTTTGTGCTGTGGCCGGTCATCGCCGCGATCTACTGGCGGCAGATCGACCTCATGCAACTGGTCGGGCCGTTCGTCGCCCACCTCGCGGTCACCGTGAGCTTCGACGTCCTGCGCCACAGCTTTGCCCGCGCCGACCCCGACGACGAGGAGGTCGTGCGCTGGGGCTGGCGGTTCGCCGGTCTCTCCTTCCTCGCCGGCGCCTGCTGGGGGTGGGCGGGTTTCATGCTGGCGTCGCTGGACTACGAGCTGCAGCGCATGCTGCTCGGCCTCGTGCTGCTGGCGACCATCACGACGGCGGTGCCGATCCGGTCGGCCCATCCGCCGACCTTCTACACCTTCGCCGCCGCCACCACCGCGCCGCTGCTGCTGGTGATGCTGACCTCGGCCGACCCCTTCTATCAGCTCGTCGGCATCGCCGGCGGCGCCTATGTCGGCCATCTCATGGCCTATGTGCGCGACGTGCACCGGTGGCAATACGACAACATCGCGCTCGCCTATCAGAAGGAAGACCTCGCGCGCCGCCTGCAGGTGGCCTACGACGAGGCGCGCCGCGCGCGCGACGCCGCACTTGCCGCGCAGCGCGAGGCAGAGAACGCCAACCAAGCCAAGTCGACCTTCCTTGCCACGATGAGCCACGAGATCAGGACGCCGATGAACGGCGTGCTGGGCATGATCGACGTCCTCGAACGCTCGCCACTGTCGCCCGAGCAGCGCGATGCGCTGGGCACGGTGCGCTACTCGGCCTCCTCGCTGCTGCGCATCATCGACGACATCCTCGACTTCTCCAAGATCGAGGCCGGCCGTCTCGATCTCGAGCGGATCGAGCTCTCGACCGTCGAGCTGGTCGAGGGTGCCGCCGAAACGCTGGCGGCGAAGGCTGCGGAGAAATCGCTCGTGCTCTCGGCGTTCGTGGCGGCCGACGTGCCCGAGCGCGTGATCGGCGATCCGCTGCGCCTGCAGCAGATCCTGTTCAACCTGGTGGGCAACGCCATCAAGTTCACCGAGAAGGGTTCGATCCGCCTGATCCTGGAGCGTGCGCGCGATGCGGGCGAAGCGCACAGCCTGATGCTCCGGATCAGGGTGTCGGATACAGGCATCGGCCTCACGCCCGAGCAGCGCGACCGGCTGTTCCAGCCCTTCGTCCAGGCCGACAGCTCGACGACACGCCGTTTCGGCGGCACCGGGCTCGGCCTGTCGATCGTTCGTCGCCTCGCCGAGGCCATGCAGGGCGGCGTCGCGGTCGAGAGCGAACCGGGTGCCGGGTCGACCTTCTTCGTCACCGTCAGGCTCGAGGAGGCACCGCCATCCGTCGCGGCGCCGGCGGAGCTGCCGCTTCTCGGCCTCTCCCTGTTCCTGTCGCTGCCCGATCCCGTGGAAAGCGCGGCGATCGCGCGATACCTCCGCGACGCTGGCGCGGAGGTCGACGTCGTCGTGGCGAGTGCGACCGCGATCGTGATCGCCGGCACCGAAGCGCAGGTGCCGCTCGGCGACATGAGGCGCCCGTGGCGCCGCGACGCACTGGTGCGCGCAGTCGCCCGCGCCGCAGGCCGGACAAGCCTGCTGCCAAGCGCGTCGACCGCACCGCAGCCGGTCGAGCGTCTGAACGGCCGCGTCCTGGTGGTCGACGACAACTCGGTCAACCGCAAAATCCTGGCTCGCCAGCTCGAACTCGCCGGCGCCTCGACCGACGTCGCGGCGAGCGGCGAGGAGGCGCTGCTGCTGTGGCGCAAGGGCGGCTACGACCTCGTGCTTGCCGATCTGCAGATGCCGACCATGGACGGGTTCGAGCTGGCGCGGCGCATCCGCGACGACGAAACGGCCACCGGCCGGGAGCGCATGCCGATCCTGGCGGTCACCGCCAGCACGCACGAGGAGCAGGAAGAGCTCAGTCGGGCCGCCGGCATGGACGGCTTCATCACCAAGCCGATCGGCATCGAGCAGTTGAGGGCGACGCTCGATGTTTGGTTGAAGCACGCGCCGGCTGGAGTGCACGACATGAGCGACGCCCTATGACCCAGGCATACGACCGCGACAAGCTCGTCGAGCTCTTCGGTGACGATCCCGCGACCCTCGCCGAGGTCGAGCGCGAATTCCTCGACACTGCGCGCGTGGTGGAGCGCGAAATCCGCGGCACCGACGACCTCGTGGCAATCGCGCGCGCCGCGCACCGGTTGAAGGGCGCCTCGGGCATGATCGGGGCGGCGGCACTCCGTCAGATCGCCGAAGCGGTCGAGCGCGCCGCCAAGGCCCGCGACCTGCCGACCGTCCGGCACCTATACGACATGTTCAGCCTCGAAGTGAGGCGCGTGGCCGAGCAGGCTGGCGTCGCCGACTAGTTGGCCGGCCTAGCTGCGGGGACGCAGCATCACGGTGGCGGAGTAGGAGAGCACGGCGCGGCCCTCCTGCTCGAGCAATCCTCGAAGGAACGCAATCGACTTGCCCTGCTTGGGCACCTCGACCCGCGTCGTCATCGGCGCGGAGACGGTGCCGGCCGACAGGAACTCGGCGGCGAACGAAACCGTGGCGGGCGCCATGCCCGTAGCGAGGGCGGCTGCGCGAGTCACGGCGGTGTCGGCGAAGCTCATGAGATAGCCGCCATGCAGGGCGCCGCCGGAGTTGCACATTCGGGCGAGGGTGGGCTGCACCAGCGAGGCGCCGTCCTTTTCCTTGCGCACGAAGGCGGGTCCTATATGCGTCGAGTAGGGGCTCGCCTTGAACGGCTCGAAGCCCGTCGGCACGACCTGCGGCGGCAGCTCGGCGCGCGCCGCCATATGCTCGTCCTTGCGCGTCATCGCCTTGGCGCGCGCGACATGCCGGCAGACACCCGACCATAGCGCGATTGTGCGGCCTTCCTGGGTGATCGAGCCGCGCGCGAAGGCGAGGCGGCCCGTCACCTGCAGCGGCTCGCCGCGTGCCTCGAGCGGCGGGCCGATACGCGCGCCGTTCAGGAACTCGACGGCGATGCTCACGGTCATCGCGAACGAGCCGTTGGTGCCGCCGTCGGCGGCGCGGCCTGCCACCAGGCAGAGCGCGTAATCGGCGAGGGTCAGGATGCCGCCGCCGTGCACGCCCCCTAGATAGTTGCCGTGGCGCGCCAGCGTCGGCAGCACGCAATGCACCGCGTCGGCCTTCCGCGTGTCGCCGTCGATCCGGAAGAAGAACGGCCCGACGTGATCCTCGAACGGATCGGGCGGCGTGAAGACGGTGTAGCCGGAGAGGTCGATTCCCCAAGAGGCGAGGTCGGGAAGGGTGTCGGGCATTGGGCCTTGTGAAGCGTCGTTGGCGGGTTCTAATAGGGGAAATTCAGGTAATCACAAAGAGCCACGGAGCGAAACGTCATGGCGGAGACCGCCCACAAGATCGACGTCCGGCGGGACCGCCGCGGCTCCGGATTCGTCGCCCATCTCGTCTTCGACCATTCGCGCCGCCTGAACGTCCTCAACCCGCCGGCGCTGCACGATCTCACCGAGACGTTCCACGCACTGTCGCGCGAGGAGGAGCTGCGCGCCGTCGTCTTCTCCGGCGCCGGCGGCAAGGCCTTCATCGGCGGCGCCGACATCAACCACATGGCCGGGATGAGGAACTCCGAAGACGGGCGCGCCTTCATCACCATGGTCCACAAGCTCTGCCAGTCGATCCGCGACTGCCCTGTGCCGGTGATCTGCCGCATGGAAGGCTACACCTTGGGCGCCGGGCTCGAGGTCGCGGCCGCATGCGACATCCGCATCGCGACCGACAGCGCGCATTTCGGCATGCCCGAGGTGAAAGTCGGCATTCCCTCCGTGGTCGAGGCGGCGCTGCTGCCGCGGCTGATCGGCTGGGGCCGGACCTCGTGGCTGCTGCTGACCGGCGAGAACATCGACGCCCGCAAGGCCGAGGCCTGGGGCATGGTCGAGGAAGTCGTGCCGGCGGCGAAGATCGGCGAGGCGGTCGAGCGCTGCGTGCATTCGATCGCCGAGGCGACGCCGCTCGCGGTGCGCGCACAGAAGCGCCTGATGCGGCGCTGGGAGCGGCTGCCGCTCGACGAGGCGGTGCAGGCCGGCATCGATGCGTTCGCGCAGTCCGTCGCGGACGGCGAGCACATCGAGCGCATGGGCGCGTTCGTCAACAGGAAGAAGAAGTGAAGCCATGATCGACCGTCGTCAGTTTCTGCTCTCGTCGGCTGCCGTCGCGGCCGCCGGCCCTGTCGCCGCGCAGGCGGCATGGCCAAGCAGGCCGATCAGCATCGTGATCCTGTTCGGGGCCGGCAGCGGCACCGATACGATGGCGCGCATCTTCGCCGAGAAGCTGACGGCCCAGGTCGGCCAGCCGGTCACGGTCGACAACAAGCCGGGCGGCAACGGCACCATCGCCGGCGCCTTCGTGGCGCGCGCTGCGCCCGACGGCCACACGCTGATGTTCACCTCGAACACCTCGCATGCCGCGGCTCCTGCGCTGGTCAAGAACATGCCGTACGACCCGGTGAAGGACTTCGAGTGCATCGGGCTGATCGGCCTGGTGCCCTTCGTCATGGTCGCGCATCCGGGCGCCCCCTTTCGCCAGCCTGAAGGAGCTGATCGCCTACGCCAAGGCCAACCCGGGCAAGCTCTCGTTCGGCAGCGGCAACTCGACCGGCGTGATCGCAGGCGAGACACTGAAGCGCATGGCCGGCATCGATGTCCTGCACGTGCCTTACAAGAGCGTGCCGCCGGCACTCACCGACTGCCTGAGCGGCACGGTGCAGTACATCTTCGCCGACGTCGGCACGGTGCTGCCGCACATCAAGGCAGGTCGGGTGAAGGCGATCACCTCGATCTCGAGCCAGCGCTCGCCCAATCTGCCCGACCTGCCGACGATGCACGAGCAGGGCACCGCCTTCGATCTCGACGGCTGGTACGCCATGTTCGCGCCAGCCAAGACGCCGCGCCCCGTCATCGATCGGTTGAATGCCGTCGTGCGCGAGGAATACTCCAAGCCCGAGATGCAGCAGCGCATGAAGGACATCAACGTGATCCTGAAGCTCGGCTCGCCGGAGGACCTGCTCGCCTTCCAGAAGGCCGAGATCGAGAAGTGGACGAGGCTCGCGCGCGAGGCGGGCATCCAGCCGGAATGATCCGAGGAGTGACCTGACATGGCGAAGACCGTTCGCATCGGCTGTCATTCGGGCTTCTGGGGCGACACCGAGACGGCGGCCGTCCAGCTCGTGCGCCACGGCAAGGTCGACTATCTGGTGAGCGACTATCTCGCCGAGGTCACCATGTCGATCATGGCGGCGCAGAAGCTCAGGAGCCCGCAGGCGGGTTACGCGACCGACTTCGTCACCGCCGTCATGGCGCCGCTCGCCAAGGAGATTGCCGCGCAGAAGATCAAGGTCGTGACCAATGCCGGCGGCGTCAATCCGCTGGCCTGCCGCGACGCGGTCCTCAAGGCCTGCGCGGCGGCCGGCGTGACGCTCAAGGTCGCGGTCGTGCTGGGCGATGACATCCTGCCGCGCGCCGACGAGTTCCGGGCAGCCGGCATCAGGGAAATGGATACGGGCGCGGAGCTGCCGGCGAAGATCGTCAGCATGAACGCCTATCTCGGCGGCTTCCCGATCGCCCGTGCGCTCGCCGAAGGCGCCGACGTGGTGATCACCGGCCGCTGCGTCGACTCGGCGGTGACGCTGGGTGCCCTGATCCACGCCTTCGACTGGTCGCCCGAAGATCTCGACCGTCTCGCGGCGGGCACGCTCTGCGGCCACATCATCGAGTGCGGCGCCCAGTGCAACGGCGGCAACTTCACCGATTGGCGGCTGGTGCCCGACTACGACAACATGGGCTTCCCGATCGCCGAGGTCGCAAGCGACGGCAGCTTCGTGCTCTCCAAGCCCGACAATACCGGCGGCCTGATCACGACGGCGACGGTCGGCGAGCAGATGCTCTACGAGATCGGCGATCCGCGCGCCTACGTGGTGCCCGACGTGGTCTGCGACTTCACGGGCGCC
>CAYRBQ010000002.1:0-30453 GCA_964422305.1 uncultured Reyranella sp.
GGAAGGTGTCGAGGCAAAGCTTGTGCAGCAGGGCCGTCAGGGCGACCTGCGGGTTGTTCGCTACCGCGTCGCGTAGCGCCAGGGTACGGTGGGCCGTCAGTTCACCCACGAGCCTCTCGGGCAGTGGCCTGATGGCGGCGTCGCTGCCGTCGTCGTCATCATCGCGCTCGCCCCCGCCAATGGAGATGACGGTGCGTTGCACATCGGAAGCGGCAGGTATTGTCCCGCCGGCCTCATGGGTCTCCCCTTCCACCGGCCTTTCGTCGCCGACTGGCACTGACGGCTCGTCCTCCGGCCGGACATAGCCGCGGGCGACAGCAAGGTGTCCGTCGGCGTCGATGCTGACGAACATTCCGGCGCGCGCGATCTCGGCCGGCTCATACCGCACCGGCCTGCTCTCGAAGGCCCCAAGCGCCTCCTCGATCTCGCCGAGCCGCGTATCAACCTCGTCCGGCAGTTCTTCGGCGCCTTCGTATTCGCCTTCGAGCTTGGTGTATTCGGCGGTCAGCGCATCGAAGGTCGTCTGCTCCTCCGGCGTGAGCTCGAGCGTCACGCCGTCGAGTTGCCGAAGATGGCTCGTGTGGCCGTAGCGGAAATCGACAGCCACCTCGATCCACTTCCAGCCTTCCGCGGCGAGTTTTTGCGCCTCCGCTGCCAGCTTCTCGGTGGCCAGGCGGTCGAGCAAAGCAACGTCCTGGAGCCAGCCGCCGTTGTCGTCCTCGAACAGATCGCGCAAGACCACACCGCCGGCTGACTCGTAAGTATCGAGCCCAACGAACCGCGCGCGCCGGTCGGAGGCCCTGACGGCGCTTTCGGTGAGCTGACGCCGGATCAGGTACGGCTCCTTGTTGTAGGATTGCTGAAGCGCCTCCCAGACCTGCTCCTGCCGTGCGTGGTCGGCGGTGACGGTGAAGGCCATGAGCTGCTCCAGGGTCATGCCGTCCTCGGTGTAGACGTCGAGGAGCTTCTCGGACACCGCTGCCAGGCGCAGCCTCTGCTTCACCACGGCGGGCGCGACGAAGAAGCGTGCGGCGATTTCCTCATCGCCGGCGCCCTGGTCGCACAGCGTCTTGAAGGCGCGGAACTGATCCAGCGGATGCAGGGCGACGCGCTGGACATTCTCGGCCAGCGAATCCTCTTCCGCCGACACCTCGACGCCAGGATCGCGCACGATGCAGGGGATGAGCGCCGTCTTCGACAGGCGCTTCTGCCTGACCAGGCGTTCGAGGGCCCGGTAGCGGCGGCCGCCGGCCGGGATCTCGAACTGGCCGGTCTCGGCACCATTTGCATCGACGACCGGCCGGACGTTGAGGCTCTGCAGGAGCCCGCGCCGGGCAATATCCTCGGCCAGGTCCTCGACCGAGACGCCCGCCTTCAGACGCCGGACGTTGGCCTGGCTGAGCGCCAGCTTGTTGAAGGGGATGTCGCGCGAGGCGCTGAGGGTGATCTTCTGAACGGTCTTTACCATGTGGTTACTCCGCGACGGACGGTCGGGAGACTCTCTCTCGACCTCCAATCCGTCACGAAACCGGCGCAGCCCTCTCGCTCTCGGCGCCCGGCGGAGTGCAAAGTGGAAGGGGCGCCGGTCCGCCTTCTTCTTGCGCAAGGGACGTCACCAAAGGCGCAACCCTCTGTAACCGAAGGACCGCCTCGGGAGGCCACAGCGTCTGTAGGCGGCCGACTGGCCATTGCAGGAAGTACCTGCGATCAAAGTTCGCCCAGTGATCCTTGCTCGAATGGACTGGATCGGGACAACGACGATGGACAACAGGCTGCTCAGTTTTGAGTTACCCAACTTTGCCTTCTAGCCTGATAATCGGTCCCGTACAGAATTTGGAACGCGTCTGTGCGAAGGTCCTTATGCGTCGATGATCGCGAATGTACAGTCAGCTTATTTTTCTTATCTCAAGGGGGGCAGCCCCGAGGCGAGCAAAGAGTTTCTTCCGGCAGGTGAGAACGATGATCTGGACCTTCTCGCCTGCCCGCATCAGGACGTCGAACATGCTTTCGATTCGGTCGTCATCGGAAAACGCCAAGGCATCGTCGAGGATCACAGCTGCCGGGCGGTTCTGACCGAGCAAAAGTTCTGCGAAGGCGATGCGGGAAAGGACAGCGAGCTGTTCCTGCGTGCCGCCGCTTAAGACGCCGTAGTCTTCAGTTTGCCCTTCGCGCTTCAGGCCGGCGACGCCCAGATTCTCGTCGAAGACGATGTCGCTGTCTGGCAGAATCATCTTGAGATAGGGCTGCACACGCTGCACGACAGGCGCCAAGTAGCGGTTCTTGGCCTCACGTTCGGCGTCCTCGAGGGTTTCAAGCAGCAGCTGAAGCACGGCAGCTTCCTGCTCGTAGCCAGTGACGGCTTCCCGCATCCGATCACGCTCTGCCTGCTTGGTCAGAAGCAGCTCTTCGACGCCAAGGCCTTCCTGGGCCTGAATGAGCGCTGTCAGCCGCGTGACTTCGTTGGTCAGCGTCGCCACCGCACGCTGGTGATTGGCGGCGGCGGCTTCTAGGCGTTTGATGCGCGCGTCGATCGCTTCGACGCTCTCGCCTTGCGACTTATCTTTTTCGGTGTGATCGCGTTCCTTTTCATCGGCGTCGCGCTCCAGCTTCGCTGCGTCCTCGGCCAGCGTGTCATCACTGAGGTTCGCGCGTGCGGCAGCGAGATCAGAGTTGCGGGTACCAATCGTCGCCATCAACGCGGTCGAACGATCCTCGTGCTTGCGCAGAAGCTTCTCGGCGTCTGCAAGTGCCGTTTTCGGCCCTGAAAGCGCGGCCTCCTGCGTTGCGATCTCTGAGGTCAGTCGATCGTCCTCCGCGCGCACTGTCGCGACTTCTGCGGCGAGGGCATCGTCTTGCGGAAGAATCTCAAGCGCGAGCGCCTCGAGTTCGGACTTCAGTCCGCCGCGTAACGCGCTAACGTAGGTTTTGAGTGCCTCCAGTCCCGGCGCGAGTTTCTTCTGCCTGTTACCTGGGGCCACATTGGACAATTCCTTTCGGATCTGAGCCAGAGCGCGCTCATGCTCCCTGCGCCGCGCGGCGGCTGTGCGCGCAGCAGCAAGATCGGAGACGCCGGCCGCGCTCAAGGCCGTAGCGAGCGAGTCCTCAGCATCCTGACGCCGCTTGAGCAGCGCCGAGAGATTCTTGATCTGCGGCTCCACCACGATCGATCCAATCCCCTCGATCGCGATGGCCGTCGGTTCGAGGATTGCGAGCGCGTTTTCCTCGCAGCCAAGTGGACGCTGGTCAATTTGAATGCGTCGGCGCGAATCATCGAGAACCTCGAACGAGACCGTAGTCGAGACAGCATTTGCCGCAGCCTCGGCGGCAGACATCTCAGTGATAGCGTCCTCGATGCGCCCGACCTTTTCGTCGGTGGCGGCGATCGCGGCAATCGCCTCGGTCAGCCGAATCACCTCGGATTCGAGTGCGCCGGCCTGATCGAGCACGGCTTGGTGCTGACGGACTTCTGCATCCAGTGCGACTGCACCGCGGACACGCTCGAGCCTCCGTCCCTGTGCGGCGCTGGTACGCGCCTCGGTCCGTAACGCCGCGAGTGTGCGTTCCGCCGCATCGAGTGTCGCTTTCGCTTCGTCTTTGGCGGTACGAGCGGCGGCGACGTCCTGCCCCAAGGCCTCGCGCTCCACCTCCAGCGCGGTAAGATCGGCTATGGTTTTGTTGCGATCATCGAGCGTCTTGCGTGTCGTGTCGGCGCGTTCGCGTGCAAGCTTGGCGGCGTCGCGGGCGCGCGCGATCTCAGCCGCAATGGTTGCCGCCACGACGCGCTTTTCGCGCTCGCGCTCGAGTTCGGCGCGATGCGCAACATCGTCCCAGCTCGTTTGCGCGTCCTTCAGCTCGCGGCGGTTCGAAGCGAGCGAGATCAACAATTCCGAGACGCTTTTCGCCTTGGTCTCCAGCTCCGCGATTTCGGCGTCGAGGAGAGCGAGCCGGTCCGCGGCATCCTTGAACTTGCCACGCGGTCCTCTTTGACTCTGAATCGCGTCGAGTGCCTCTCGCACGGCTTTGGGAATCTTCTGTCCACGCGCGCCGCCGGTCACCATGCCAACTTGCGCTTCAAGACATCCTTGGATCGTGCGCTGCGCGTGCTCGTTCGGCCTCACGTCGCCGAAGGATTGTCCCTGTTGCACCCAAAGCGTGCCCCAAATGCCGGGCTCGCCGCCGCTTCGCCCGCCGGTGAATCCGAGCAGCCGTTGGAGTTCAGCTTCAGCGGCATCGTCTTCAAAGACCATACCGGTCGAGCATGTCAGAATGGCCTTGCCGCCCTGCCCTGCGAAGCGCTTGTGGATGACCCAGCTCTTGTCATCGACGTCGAAGGCGAGCTTCACTTCCGGCACGGTGCCGTTCACGAAATGCCGAAACGCTTTCACATGGCTCGCAGTCGAGCGGGCCTTCTCGAAGATCACGCCATTGATGGCTTGCAGAAGCGTGGACTTGCCGAGCTCGTTGCGGCCGACCAGCACGTTGACGTTGTCGCCGATGGCGTCGACGCAGACCGTCCCCACAAATTTGCGGAAGTTGGTGAGTTCGACGGAGCGGATCTTCACGATTGGCCTCCCTGGCGCAAGTGCTCGACATAGAGCCGCTTGAGCGCGAGGCCCGCGATCTGCGCCTGCCGCGGATTCGAAGAGTCTTCGGCCATCGCCTTCAGTCGGTCGGCTGCGACGCGGACATATCCGGACCGGTCGATGTCATCGAGATCCTGCTCCGTCGGATGCAGCAAGAGGCCGCTTTCGTCGAATCGCAGCGCCCGCAGTGCCGCGCTCATGTTCTGAAGGACTTTTTCTTCGAAGGTCTTGCGGCCCTCAAGAGAGAGCGTGCCACGGGCCCGAAGATCGAGAACGATCTTGCCAAGGTCGCTGTCCAACGCGCGAATCTCTCGCTCGAGGGAGACGACTTGCACATCGTCTGTCAGGACTTTGTCGAGCTGGTGCCACTGGTAGCGGCCCGTGGCGACAGGCTGCACGGTCGGCACCATACGCGCGCTCGTGATTTCCACCAGGAGTGCGGCGCCACCATTGCAAAGCGAATTCCTGGCGTTCGGCGGGAGCTTGAAGCGGTCGGGCTCCGGGGTGCCCGAATACCAGAAACGATCGCTCACCTTCATCTGCCGGTGCCAGTCGCCCATGGCGAGATAGGAGAGACCGGCCGTCTCGCAGCGCGCGGGATTGACATAATTGTTGGCGTCGCCTTCGGAGCCAAAGCCCTGGATCGATCCATGCGCGAGTCCAATACGGATGGCGCCCTCGGGTGTAGTCGCGTCGGTCATGTAGGCGGTGAGATCGTCGGTATTCGATCGGTGCAGCAGGGGTGCTGGAAGCAAATAAACGGGCGCGCCGTCATCGTCGGCGATGGAAACAGCGCCAGGCTTGACGTGAAGATGCACATTTCGTGGCGGTTGGGTGCGGGCGATGCGATCCCACAAACCGTCTTCGCGATAGTGATCGTGATTGCCCGGCATGAGATGCCATTGCAGCCGGTCGAAAGCGCGCATGGTCTCTACAGCGCGCTGGAGCGTCGCCTGGGACATCTGCTCGCGCTCGAACACATCGCCTGCAACAAGCACGGCGGAGGCGCCCGCCGCCATGGCAGCGTCGCCCAATGCGCGAAGGGCGGTCTGACGTGCCTCCTGCAACATCGTGGCCGCCTCAGCCGAAAAGGTCCCGAACGCTTTGCCGATCTGCAGATCCGATGAATGGATGAACTTCATGGCATCTTCCCCCCTCTTTCCCATACGAGCCGGTCAGCTCGCTCGCGCCACACGCAAAAGGGCCCCAACAACCGGCATATGCACAAAAAGCTCGGTGCAAGCGCGGCCGGACGCCACCCTGACCGCCTCGCTATAGAGCGCGACCTGCGGTGCATACTGGAGTGCCTTGGCTTCCCACTGCGCGAAACGACCTGGAAAGCTTTTGTGATCGACGATGGCCCCGGCCTGCCCCGCCTCCACGAGGAGATCGATCCGCCCCTGCACCAGCTGCTGGCCAATGCGGGCGGTCACCGGCACCTCGCGCCTGAGCACGGCCCCGGGCCAGCGGGCGGCAAGCGCCGCGTGCAGACGATCAGAGGCGGTCAGAGCGTTCGGCGCGCTAAAGCCGGTCACGCGCCAGCGGTCGAGGGTCGCTTGGGCGTCGGCAAGCCTCGTGTCCATGGCGCGCGCGGGGTCGTCGTAGGCCAGGATGGCATGCAAGGCTTCCCCGAGCACAGTGATATCCGCAACACCGTCGATCGGGAGTCGCCCGCCCAGGACGATTCGCTCCGCGACGACCCAGCCGTCTCCGGCCGCCGCGCTGGGACGTAGGTATAGGGGGGAAGGCATCGCGGGTGCCGCCCTGGGTGCTCGGACGAAGGTCGAGCTGGGATGGCGCTCCGCCGGCGTGTCGTCGGGTGAGAGCAGTCGCACCTCCGCAGGGAAGGTCGTCGCGCCAACGGCTATCAGGTTGTCGTCCCGCACCGGCGGGCGCACGTGCGCGTCGCCGTCGGGTGCATCGAGCACCTTGAGCCAGTTGAGCGTCCCCTTGGCAGGCGGCGTGAAGACCAGATAGTCCCGCGCCCGTGTGACACCCACGTAGAGGAGCCGAGTGTCCTCCTGCACCGCCCGACGCCGAGCCGCCTGCCCAAGGTCGGAGGCGACTGCGGCGACGTCCAGGGCGCTACCGGATCCGGACACACCGTAGGGCCAAGGCCAATAGCGGATCCACCGGCCCTCCAAAGGCCGGGCCCAATCGAGGGCGGCGTCGGCTTCCGCAACCGGCTCGTAAAGTCGCGCCCGAGGCTCCCAGCTGAGGCCAGTCAGGACCGTCATCGGCCACTCCAAGCCCTTGGCTCCATGGTAGGTCATCACCTGGACGGCGTCGGCAGCAAGGCTCGGAGGCCGCTTAGGGTCGGCGTCTTGCAAAGCAAGCAACAGCCCCTGAAGCGTGGCGGGCGCGCCCGATGCGGTGCACTCGGCCTCATAGGCGCCTGCGAACCCCCTAAGCGCCTCCAGATCATCCACGCGGATCGGATGATCGCCCCAAGCCTCGATCCGGCCAATCACCTCAGGCAGGGTAAGCACGGCGTCAACCAGTTCGGCCGGAGTGAGATTGAGGAGCTGGCCGCGCAGGCGCTCCAGCGCCTCCGTCACCGGAACGAGGGCACGCAGGGCCGCTACGGGCTCCTCGTCCGCCGCCGCGACAAGCCAGGCGTCGGAGTCGGGATCGTCGGCAAAGAAGCGCGCCAGTTCGGCGAGCGCCAGCCGGTCGCCGGAGTCGGCGACCCACCGGCAGGCGGCCAGCACCAGCTCCACATGGGGCGTTCGCGTCAGACCCGAACGCTCCACGGCCACTGGGAGGCCCGCACGGCTAAGGGCGGTGGCAAACCGCGCCACGTCCGTGTTGCTGCGACAGAGGACGGCAATATCGCCGGCGGCGAGCGGCCTGTGCTCGCCCCCCTTGCCTTCCACTACCCAATCGGCGCCTTCCTCGAGGGTCGTACGCAGGCCAACGGCCAGCGCCTCAGCTTGTTCGGATGCCTTCCCCGCGAGCGGCCACCACGCCAGCGGATGACGATCGAAGCCCGCATCGGAACGGGCGGCGCCCGAGAAGGCGTGCTGCGCCGCCGGCAGGCCCATCCGCTCGAACGCGGGCTCGAACATGGCATTGGCGAGCTCGACGATCCCCGGCCGACTACGCCAGGAGGTGGAAAGCACGTCGTCGGGATTTTCACCCGCGCCAGCGCCTGCGAACGCCGCCTGGGTTAGCTGCGTGTCCGCGCCCCGGAAACCGTAGATCGCCTGCTTCGGGTCCCCGACCCAGGTGCTCGCGTCGACGATGTCACTCAACGCCTTGAACACGGCGACCTGCAGTGGGCTCGAATCCTGGAACTCATCGACAAAGACGCGCCCGACCCGCTCGCGCACGCGCGCCGCAAGGTCGGGATTCACCAGCACCTGCAGCGCGAGTGCCTCCTGGTCAGTGAAGTCCACGAGGCCACGTTCGGCCTTCCAAGACTGGTAGGCTTCCAGGGCGTCGGCCGCGCAAGCGAATATGGTGCGGATGAAAAGCTCCGTGTCCTCCCGCAGACGAGGGTGGCTGGCGTGCCGCCCGGCAGCCGCGATGACGTCCGACAGGGCAGACTGATAGGCCCGCCCGTCCTTGGTGGGGGCGCAGCCGACTTTTGTCAGTCTCGCCCACAGCGACCAAGGCATGGGTTCACCGCGGCTTGCGCGCTGGTGGGCCGCCCGAAGAGTAGTCAGGTCCTTCATGGCGGTGGCGCTGGGCGTGGCGGGGCGCACCGCGACCGCCGCCGCCAGGGCGTCGGCAAGCGCTTGGTCCAGCTCGGCCGCGGTTCCCGCTGACGCCGGCAGCAACGCAACATAACTCGCCGTCGAGCGCTCCGCCGACTGGGCGAGGTCCGCGGGCGTTAGGCCGTTGGCCCGGGCCAGGGTAAGGATGGAACGCACCGTCCGCCGCCAATCCGGAGCATCGGTGATAGGCGGCCGTGGATCGTTGTAGCCGAAGAGGTCGGCGAGCCTGTTTAGCACCGGCGCGTGGCCGCCGATGGCGGCGTCGGCCGAGATGGAGAAGGCCAGGGATTCGTTGGCCTCGCCGATCACTGCCGTCGAAGGGGAGCGGCCGAGATCGACCGCGAACTCGGCCACGATCTGGCCGCACACCGCATTGACGGTCCCGAAGCGTGCGCCGAGCAGCCGGGCCGCAGCCTCCACTTTGCCTTGGCGGAACAGCTCTGCGCGGGCGCGCTCAACGAGCTCGTCGGCCGCCTTGATGGTGAAGGTGGTCGCCAGCGTCTCCTCCGGCGGCCGGGCGGCCACCTCGGCGGCGATGTCGCGGACGATGCGCGTAGTCTTGCCGGCGCCCGCCGAGGCGGTGATGGCCTGGAGCTTGGCAGGCATCAGAACGTCTCCACATGGATGCGGCATAGGCCAGTGAGATCGCAGAAGCGGCAGGGCTCCTCGGCGGCCCCGAAGCCGAGGTCGTTGGGGCGTTGTTCGGCAGCGCCGTCCACCCCGGTCGCAAGCACGATCCCCTGCCGCGCGAGATCGCGCCAGAGCGCCCAGTCGGACGCCACGAGTTGGACGGTCTCCGCGTCGCCTCGACTCGCCTCGAGCGGGTCGTCGGCGAGGATGGAGCCCTCGGGCGCCAGCATGCGCCGCTGGCGGAGCAGGAAGTACCCCCCGTCGCCCGCCTGCCCGTCCGCGCTGGCGAGGCCGTGGTAGACGGCAAGCTGCACCGCCCGTCCCTCGACGATCTCGTCGCGGTAGCGACGCTCGGCCCGGGTCCATTTCAGATCGAGGACCGCCGCCTGCCTACCGCGTCGCACCAAGAGATCGAGACGGCCGTGCAGGGCGAGTTCGCCCACCTGCCCCTCTCGATCAAGCTCGGTGCCGACCACCTCCAGGGCCCGATCCTGCAGCAGCCGGACGAGCGCCTCCAGGGCCGTCGGCACGAGCTCGCGGGCGGCGGCAAGCTCGCCCGCGAACTCCGGCTGTTGCAGCGGCGCCGCCATCTGGGGCAGCAGTTCCTCAAACAGCGCGGCAGCCGTCTGGCGCACGCCGGCCAGCGGCGGGGGTGGGCCAGGCGGCAGCAACCTGCGGGCGATCTCGTGAGCGAGATTGCCGAACAACTGGTCCGGGCCCGGGATCTCGGCGAATGTGCCGGGACGAAGGCCGAGGACATCCTGCGCCAGCCAAGCCATCTGGCAGTTGATGAGGCGGCCGAGCGAGGTGGCGCTTTCGCGTCGGCCCTCGAGACGCGCCATCGCGCTCTGCGGGAGCCTCCAGGTCGCCATCCCGATGGGTGGGTCGAGCGTCTCGCGCCTCTGTCGTACCAGCGTCCTGCCAGCCAACTGAACGTCAGGCTCCCGAAGCAGGCGCTCGGCCCGGAAGAACACATCGTCGCCGGCACCGTGGAGGATCGGCCGCAGCTGATGCGCAAGCGGGTGGGCCACGGTCTGGTCTGCCCGGGAGAGCGCGGGACGAACCAGCAGTACGTGCTCGAAGGTTCGCTGAAGCACCTCGGCGTAACTTCTCGTAATACGGCCCGATGCGGCAGCCGCCGACTCCAGCCGCACGCCGGCCGCCTTAAGCGTCGCAATCTCAGCTTCGCTCCAGGGCTGCGAAGGGACCTTCTCGCCAGGGCCTACAAAGTTCCACCAGATCACTCGCGGGGCGGCGTCCCACAGCGCGCCCGGTGCACGGATCGCTCGAAGCCCGCCCGCTTCGGGTCCGTGCAGTGGGTTCTGCACGCCGTCGGCCAGGACCTGGCCGAGGATGCGCTGCAGGAGCAAGGCTGGCAGCATATCCAATTCGAGACGGTCCACGGCCTCCGAGAGAGCTCCGGCCGCGGCGGCGACGGCGAGCAACAACGGATCACTCTGCCCGGCGTCGACCTCCATGGCCCACGCCGCCACCCGGCCAGCAATCTGACGGGCCTCCGCAGCAGGCATGCCCGCAGCGCGGTCAAATTGCGCCCCCACCGTCCAGACACGCCAGCGTGCGACCTGGGCATCGGCCTTGGCAGCGGCCTGCGCGCCGGCGTCGGCATTCAGCTCCAGGGCGCGTGTGCGGATTTCTTCCCAAGCTGCGTTCCAGACCAGCCCCTCGAGGCCCGGCGCGGCCGTAAGGGCCCGAGCCAGACGGGCCGCGGCGAAGCGGGGCATGGGCGGGCGCGGCAGCATGAGGAGATTGAGCAGAGCCTCCGGATCCAGGGGGCGCCAGGCGACGGCGAAAACCAGGGGCAATACCTGTAACGCCCCGCGCCAGGGTGACGGGCTGGAGAGGCCGAGGGCGGGCAGTCCGCGGGCGCCCAGCGCCCGATCAAGCAGGGCCGTGTCTCCGTCTGGCGCCAGCACTACCGTGCCCTCGAGCAGTTCCGCAGGTGCAGCGGCCAGCCAATCCGCAACTGTTTCGGCCGCCATCAAGGCCGTATCGGACTCGACCATAACGAAGCTGCCGTCGCCGACGAGCCGCTCAGGCAAAGCCCCAGCCAACGCGGCCTGCACGCGCCGAAGGTCCGATCCTTCGTTGGCTGTGGCGCGGCCTTGATGCTCCTCGACAGCCACGCCCGCCGTCGCCAAGACGTCCACAAGCGCCGCCCACAAGGGGGGCAGACCACCCCGAGGCTCTAGGAGCAATAACCGGACGACGCGCAGCCCTGGGCGCTCGGCCACAGCCCGTAACAGGGCCACGGCGCGGTCGACGAGTCCCGGGGACATGGCGGTGCCAGCGCCCTCCGCCGCAGCGAGATCGTCGATCCGCAAGGCGCCGATCGGACCGCGCGCCCAGCCGCCCGCCACGAGCGAATCGCGCCAGGCGAGGAGGGTCGCGGCAGTGGACCAGGGATCCTTGGCGAAGGACTCCGTCCAGAAGCGATGTCCATTGCTGGCCGCGCGAAGCTTGGCCGCATAGGCTGCGATGCGCACTGCGTGAGGCGCAGTCGGCCCGGAAAGACCCAGCTGCGACTCGAGCGCCTCGACCAGCCGCGCCGGTCCCACGATGGCCGCATCGACAGCGCCGGAAGGCACAGGGGCGTCCGGATAAGTCCGCCCGTCAGCCGCGATTCCCAAGTAGAGCTCCACCGACAGCCCCTCCCCCTTATTTTGAGCGAATCTACCGCCGAGCATCGCTCGCCGATATGCAATCCACGGACGTATCCCATGAAAGATCAGTAAAACCAGGGTTGAAGCGGCGCAAGCGTTGTCCCTCAACCCCTTGTCGGGCGGACAAGTCGCGCAGCGTGAGGTCCATGACTTCGAGGCCGACTCCGCCATTCAGCCGGCGCACGATCTCCATCAGCGCGAGCGTTGCGGCGATCACCCCGACAAACGGTACGCCGACAGTTCGGGAGGCGATCTCTAGCAAGCCGCAGTCATCGAGCCCGCGTGTAGAGAGGTCCTTGTAGGCCGCCGAACCTGCGGCGGATTGGCGGTCGACGGCGCGTATGGTCTCCTCCCCACGCCAGCGTTTGCGAGCCGAGACGCTGCCAGGAAAGGTGTGCAGGCGCATGGCCAAGTATTCCTGAGGACCTGCGCCTAAGCCGGCATCCACCACCAAACCGAAACGCGAATCCTCCAGTGCTACCCGGGCAAGGGTGTTGTCCACCCCGCAAAACAGGATGCGTGGGTCGTCCTCGTCCAGGAAGAGGTCACCCGAGAACCGCCGCTCGACGAGCCGGGTCTTGAAGCCTCGCGCCTCAGCCCAGGCCGCCATCTCGCGGGTCTTCAGTCGCCCCGCGCGTTCGAGCCGCGTCAGGATCGACGTGCTATCGTTGGCCGCCGTCAAGCGGTCGAAGTCCTGAAGAGTGAGCTCGACATCAGCGGGCCGGGCGAAGGGCAGCAGTCCAAGTACCCACAGGAAGGCTTGCCCGAGATGTCCTAGTCCCAACACCCACAGCTTCGACGGTGCGACCCACTCAGCGGGCCCCGAGGCGGAGCGCCAGGGCGCGCTTGGATCCCACAGCGAGAGGCCAACTTCCCGTTCGCCGGCCATCTGGTTACCGCGAAGCCGCTGAAACACCTCGGCGACCGCCAAGGCTCCTGCCAGCACAGCCGCGGGGATATCGTGACCTCTTTCCGGAAGGCGGGCCGCCTCGCCCGCCGGAAAGACGCCGCCGCGCCAATCGCCGAAGGTGACTTGAAGGGCATCGGCAGGCGCACCCGTACCGAGCCAAACTAGCGGGCCGGAGTGCGTACGGCCTTGGCGCGGGTTAGCACCCAGCGTCGCGACAGCTTCTGCCAGCGTCATGCCGAGCCCCGGGAGTTGGACCAGGAGCGGCTCTTGCAGGTCGCCCACAACCTCGACGCCACCCAGCAGGGCCCGCCGCCCCGTGTTGACCATGGTGAGCAATGCTGACTGGATGGCCGGCGAGCGCTTAGCGCCCGGGCCGAGACCGATGGTCATGCGATAGCCCCTAAAGAGCGCGAAGGCTTCCTCGATGCTGACCGCCTCACCGCTGTCGAGGGCCATTTTCACGCCGCGATGAAGAGTGTCGGCGCGAATGTCGTTCAGCCTGTTGTTCATCAGACGAGGGTCCCTGTCTTGAGGGTCCGCCGGGCGCGCCAACCACTGAGGTCAGTCCAGCGGTGCGAGCCTTCGTAACGATAAAGTCCGAGGCGGTGACGCCAAACCGGCTTATGGGCAGAGCGCTCGACAATGATGGCGATGTGGCCTGGACGGGCCACCATGGGGTTGCAACGGTCGGCCTCGCTCTGGCGAGCGTCGCCGAGGTGCGTGTGCACGTCGGCGAGTACCTGCAGGCCTCGGCTCCGGCAGATGCTCCAGAGCTGCTCGAAGGCGTCTGCGTAAAGCACGCAGACACCCGTGCTGTAGGCCTTGGGGTCGAGGTCGTCGTAGAAAACGCAGACCGTGAAGATGCGCCGCTCACCTTCCCGCTTGCCCAGCAGAAAGGCGCCGCTCTCATGGCGGCCGGCGCCACGGCGATGGAGTTCAGCCATGAGGCCGAGCCAATCGCGGCGGCAAATCGAGAGCTTGTCAGCCACCGCGCACCCCCGTGTAGTCGGAGCCGTTCAACAGCTCATGCACTGCCTCGAGATAGAGCTGGAGACCCTTCTCGGGTCGCCAGATCTGAGACGGATGCTCAACTCGCCAGTTATCGTGGCCGGGGATGCTCTGCCGATCGCAAGGCAGGTAGAGACATCCCCCCTCGCGCCAATCCGGGCGGAAGACCGCCGGGACCCGCCGGCGCCCCGTGGGCCAGCGGCTCACCGGAAGAGGGGTGTTGGCGTCGGTGTCCCACAGACGCGCCGTGGGCGGACTCTGGGGATAGCCGGTGCAGTCGAAGCGAAAGCCATAGGTGTCGGGCGCGCCCGATCGCGGGGCGGCGGCAACCTCAACGTCGACGAGCGGCCAAGCGAAGCGGACGACCCTCAAGCGGCCGAGATGGATGGCCAGTTGGAAGGCCCCTCCGTCCATCTCGTCTTTGAAGGCCTGCTCGTCCGGGCGGCGGATGAGAGGCGCGCTCATGCCCTCAGCCCTCGACGCGCTTGATCGGCACGAGGGTGAAGCCGATGTCGCACTTGGCCCGAACCAAGGCGCCGATCTGGACGTCGGGGTCAGGGCGGTCGGTCGTGCCGGTGATCTGCAGTACGTGCTCGGTAGCGTCGACGTCGGACATCTTCAGCTTGTCGACGTACCAGCGCTTGACCTGGTTCACTGTGGTCGAGGGGGCAAAGTTGTGGTGCATCTCCAGCTCGTCCGCGTAGTTCAGCGTGACGCGGATCTTCCTGCAGCGGTGGACATGCACCCGGGCCTTGTCTTGGACGCCCTGCGTGCGCAGCGGCTTGTCGGGCTGCAACGCGCTCTCGTCCTCACCAGCAAAGACGAGCGCCTCACCGGTCTCGGCGCCCAGGGCGGCCGCCGCAGCGATCACGGCGCCGGGCGTCGCGTTGTCGGGGACTTGGATCAGTTCGATCGGGCGGTGCCCCTCGAACTGTAGAAACAGCTTCATCTGCGACATAGGAAGAACACCTCTTGCTCAAAGGGCGGAACTCACCGCCGCAAGAGGTTCAAGACAGTCGCAGACCGAACCGGAAATCACGGGCCGCAGAACCGATCATGATGTGAGGCCGTCAGCAGGGCAGATGAAGAAGAAGGGACAGGTGGGACAGGTGCGCGCATTGCGCTTCGGATCAAACCGACCGGCGGAGATGCCAGCGAGCGCGGTTGAGGCTTCGTCCTTGGCCTTGGCCAGCTTGTCCGCGGCCAAAGTCCCGTCGCGTTCGCGTCCGTCCACGAGAGAGATATGAGTGAAGGTTGCCGCTTTCCCCTCGTCCTGCGCCACCATGGCTTGCAGAAGAGCGTAGCGCGCCTTTGGAGTCTCGCCGGTGCGGGCGAGCCGCCCAGCCTTGAGCCGTTGGATGACGATGCCGGCGCCGCCGGCCTGGATGTGGTCGGCGCGCGCTGTCACTGTGACGCCTTCGATCACGATCTGCCGCTCCGTCGACAGCGGGCGGCCGGACATCGCCGCCCCAGCCTTGGCCAGCATGCGCTCCGCGGCCCCTCGGTAGTGCACCGCCGCCGGATGATCGGCAGGTCCCCTGGCGAGCCAAGTTTCAGAGAGGTGGGCGGCGAACCCTCCTCTCCCCTGCCCGGCCGGACTCCGTAGCCAAGCGACACCCGTGCGGATCACATCGTGAAACCGAAGGTAAGGAGTATCGGCGAGCCTTCGCGACAGGCCCAGCGCCTCACCATAATAGTAGCGGCGGGGACAAGTCAGATAGTCCTCGATAGCTGTCACGCCGAGCATCTCACCGAGCGGCTGCGCTGCCGATTGAGTGCCAAAGGCTCGCGGGGCTGGCCCGGGATCGATCCATTGGGGCTCGGGCCCGCCGCCGGGCGCCAGGATCGGCACGATCGGCTTCAGTAGGTCGGAAGCGCGTGGCCGGGACGAGCCGCCGTAGCGCTTGGCGCGGGAGACGGTAAGCTTGTCGCGCGCCCGGGAAAGGCCGACAAACATCAGGCTCTGCTCTTCTGCGTCGGCGCTCATCAGCGGATCCGGGTCCACAAGGCCGGGCGGGAGCGGACAAAGGTCGGCCCGGGCGTTGGGCGGGAAATAGGATGGACTGACCGACGGAATATAGACTGTGGGGTACTCGAGCCCCTTCGCCGCGTGCACGGTCATGAGCCGGACGGCGTCTACGCCCGCGGCCCCTGCCGGTAGGCGCCGCAGTTCCTTCTCCTCGTCCAGCACTTCGAGACGCCGGACATGCTCCAAAAACGCACGCTTCGGATCGCGGCCGCTCGGCGGCCGGTGCCCGAACGCCAACGTCAACAGCTGATAGGCGGCGAGACGCCGCTGCTGGGCGCCCACGTCCGTGCCGGCAAAAGGCGGGGCATAGACCGCCCCGGCTCGGCCGAAGAGATAGGCCGTCAGGACCGCGTGCGGCGGCGTCATGAAGCTCACGTCGGCAAGGTCATCTGCCAGCCGACCAAGGCCCGTCCTTCCCTCGTCGGAGAGTTTGATCTCATTTACCCGCCGCAGCGCCGCCAGGAGGGACGTGGCGGTCTCATGCCGGAAGCGGAACACCTCAAGGACATCGCTAACCGGCACGGCGTACCGAGGCAGTTGAGCGACTCTGAGCAACCCCACGCCGTCGCGCTCGCCAGTGATCGACAGCAGGGAAAGTAGGTCACGCACTTCCGAGCGCTCGAAGAAGTCGCCGAAGTAAAGGGCCGGCAGGCCAACGCGCTCGAAGTGGGAGGCTATGGTGCTTAGAACGCCATGAGTGCGGGCAAGCACCGCGTGCGCGCGGAAGTCACCTGACGCTCGGATGTGGGCGAGGATGTCGCGAGCGATCCCCTCGGCCTCCGCCTCCCGGGTGTCGGCTATACGATAAAAAACCTCACCCGTGTCTCGGCCGCGATTCGGTTCGAGCTCCTCGGCCGAAGCATACGGCGCTGCAGTCATGGCGCGTCCGTAGGTGTCGAACAGCTTCACGATGCGTCCACCTGAACGGTAATTGACCTTGAGATCCACCCGTGCAGCGCCAGGGAAGACCTTTTCAAACCGGCTCATGTTCAAAGGCGAGGCGCCGCGGAAGCGGTAAATCGACTGACGTACGTCGCCCACGACCCATGGTCCGGCGTTCGGATCTGCCACGAGCTTCAGAAGGGCTGCGCTCGCCGTATTCATGTCCTGGTACTCATCGACGAGGACGTGGCGAAAGGTGGAGCGCACCTCGGCACCCACCTTGGGGTGGTCACTCAGCAGATCGACGCTGCGCATGATGAGATCGCCGAAATCGACCCAGCCCCTTCGGCGCAGCGCCGCGTCATAGACCTTGTAGACGTCGGCCGCCTCCAGCGCCCGGTCGCGCGCCTCGCCAGCGGGCATGGCGCAGGCCAACTCCCAATAGCGATCGGGGCTGCATAGCTCGTCCTTGGCCCGTGAGATGGAGTCGAGCACCGATTTGAGCCCACGCAGCGGCTCCTGAAGATCGAAGTAATGGTCGAGCTTCAGTCGGTCGTACTCGGCCTCCAGAAGAAAAAGGCCGTCCACGCGGTCCACAAGCTTGGGGGCGGCGGGAAGGCCAAGCCGCTCGCCATAGAGCCTGAGGAGTTCCTGTCCGAATGCGTGGAAAGTGCCGCACCATACCGCGGTGGCGTCGGTACCGAGCTCTACACGCAGTCGGCGCGCCAGGTCATCGGCCGAGCCATTGGAATAGGTGAGCACTAGGATCGAGGACGGTTCGGCGTCCTTCTCGCGAATGAGCCAGGCTGCGCGGCCGACGAGCGTTCGCGTCTTGCCCGTGCCGGGTCCCGCGCGCACTTGCAGCGAGCCCGGGGCTGCCTCGATGGCGCCGCGTTGGCTATCGTCAGGGGAGTGCGTCTCCTCAGCTGCCTCGGGCGCCGGGTCGTCGGGGAGAAGAAGGGCGTCAGCAAGCTGTTGTTGGACGAGGCTTAGCGGCAGCCCCAGGCACGTCGCCAGATCTTCCGCCGAGGGCCGCTCGGGTAAAGCCGTAGCGCGCAGCCTGTCGCGCGGCAGAAGCAGCTCCCGTCCGAAGACGTTCGCCTGTGCCTCGCGGCGTTGCTTCGGACTATAGGCATCACTTTCGCCGATGGCGGAACTCTCGGGCTCGGCTGCCGCAAAGGGATCGAAATCGCTGGGCTGACAGTCATTTTTCGAATGGTGCAGCCGATGATGACCAAACTCGTGCGCGACATGGAATGCCTGATCTTCGGGACTGAGGGCTTCCGAGACGAGGATGCGACCGCCGTCCGGATCGTAGGAAGCCTCCGCATTATCCAGGAGTACGTCGCCGGCCGGCCGAAGTAGGATTCGTACGCCGCTGGCGCGGCTGGCGGCCTCCAAGATGTCGGTAGCGCGCATGAGGCCAGGCCCGGGATTGAGCTCGGAGTGCCAAGCCCTCGCCTGGGCGCGAAGCTCGGACCAAGCGCTCATGCTGTCGGCTCGCCCTCATCGGCGAGAAGCGACAACCAGTAGGCTTTGAGGTCTTCCGACAATGAGGATGCGCGGATCGCCTCCTCAAAGCTCTCGGCGTCGACCTGGATCTGACCCCGAGCCTTGCGAAGATTGCCGCGCGAGGAGGCGATTGGCGGACCAGTCGCAGCCGCGATCACATGGGCTGGCGGCACCTCCAGCTCGGCGCCAAGTCTTTCGAACAACTTCATGGGCCGTGGACGGCGGATCCGGCGCAGGTCGAGTTTCATCACGAGGCCTTCGTCGAGGTCCACGCGCGCGGCTAGTGACGCCTCGTCCAAGCCGCGTTGACGCGCGAGTCCGGACAGGCGAGCAGGCGGCGAGGCCTGATGCTCGACCTGCTGTTGCGACCGGCGATGGCGCAGCCCCATTACGCGGCTGACGCCGATGTTGGCAAAACGTTCCATAGCGCAGCCGTCGGACACCGTCTCCGGCCCAAGCTGCAATTGCACGCCTAGCGTGGCGAAGAAGTCCACCAAGGCGTCGCGGTGCTGCGGATAGGCAGCAATCGCGGCCACCAGATTCTCGTGGGTCGGTGCGACACCCTCGACAAGTAGGTCGAGGATCACGTCGTCTGCCGTGGGTCGTTCAATGTGGGTCATGATTCTGCTCCGTGCGCGGCACGCATCTGGTCGATGGCGATTTTGATCCAGTTTCGGATCTGCCGGTCGCTCACCTTGAATCTTGAGCAAAGGGTGGGCACTCCCGGCGGTGCGTCCTTGACCGGCCAATCGTAGAATTCGCGGAGGATGAAAGCCTCTCGATGCCGTGGATCAGTGATGGCATGGAGCAACCGCAAGGGTCCTCCAGCCTTCGCCTCAGTCTTTGCAAGAAGATGCTCCAGCGGATCGAGGCCACCGTCGGCCAAGCGCTCGACGGTGGACGTGTGGAAGCCCTCCTCGTCTCTATCGGCAGACTGAAAGGCATTCGCCTTCGGGCGATCCTTGCCCTTCGCCCGCAGGGTGATCTGTTTGATCACGGTTGCGGCGTCCACTTCGAGGTACTCCGAGGTTCGCGTCGGAATGGGCTGCATTAGAAGGTCACCGAGGCGATTGCTTACCTCGATCTGGATCTCCTCGCTGTCAGCTGTCCCGTATCCCCGCGACCAGCGATCGACGATCGGCTTGACGCGCTCCAGGAAGGCATGAGTCAGACGGCCCAATACCTCCGGATCATTGTCGTGCGACCGAAGTCGTATGAGATGGGCCAGGGTTTCGAGACGCCACTCGCGGCTAGGCCACTGATTGTGGGGCAGGCACCGGGCCACGGAAATTTCGGCCTCGACGCTCTGGTGCCGGCAGTAGGGCTCGCCCGCCTTGGTGCGACAGGTGAGCGCCGCCGCTGTAGGCGGCGGCTCATCCTGTGTCGGACCCGACGGGAGCTTGTTCATGCGGGGCTCAAGACGACCTTCGGGCCCACCGGAAATCGGCCGAGAGAATTTTTTTTGCCGCCCTACGGCTAATATCAGTCATCGCCCGCCGTCCAAGAGAGTTCAAGTGCTTAGCTGGCGGGGGATAGTCATCGTTCCGCACGCAAAGTCCAAAGTGGCACTTCGCCGCTAGGTTGAGTCCTATTTCGCCACCACAGCCAATGACGAGTCAAGAGAAGGAATTGAATCGCCACCAGAGCGCCCACCACCTCCCTATAGTTCGGGCTCAGCTTGGCCGAGCAGCCGTTGCGCTAAGGGAGGCACTGCCTCGGGTCGCATCCGGTCCGAAGCGAAGCCCACCGCCAGCAGCTCACGAGGCAGGTAAGGGTCGTACTTCTCGTGAATGAGGTTTCCGACGGTCAACGCCAGATAGACAGCATCGGGCGCCGGCGCCTGCTCGAAGCTGCGCAGTGCCGCGACGACCTTATCTGCCGGCGTGCGGTCAGCTTCTAGCACCACCCCGCGCGTTGAGATGACGAGCCCGCTGCCTTTGAGGGCCAGCGCCAAGGTACCGAGCGCCACCGAGCCGGCCCACGGAAAGAGAAAGGTATCGCCGTCGATCTCGACGATGTTTGACCGGCGCAGGCCAAGTCGATCAAATTCACCTCTGGCCTCGCCAAGGAGGCGTGCGGCAGTTTCGTCGAGAAAAGACGGCACGTCAGTGCTGAGGTAGACCTCTCGCATCTCCGCCGCGACGACGTCATGCATGTCGCCGCCCTCTCCCCCGAACATGGGCGGCACACCCAACCGAGAGGGGCTTACCACCACGACCTTCTCGCGATCCCTGACCTCAATCACCTGCCAGCGCCGCCCTGAGAAGATGATGGTCATATCGGGGACTAAGACCGTGAGTATGGGCAGTGTCCCCAGTTCCCTTTCTTCGCAAACGACACGAAACTCGTCGGGGCTCTGAAACACGGCATAAAAGTCGTAGTGATCGACAATGCGCTCCCCGACTTCGCCCAACAGCAGGGTGCCGTCGGGGGCTTGTTCGATGAGTCGATTCTGCTCGTCGCCGAGCGCGCGCAAGATGCCCGCAAACACGTCGGGTGAAACTGCCGCAAAGGCCCCACGTTTGGCCAAAAGCTCATAGGCCCGGGCGGCGGTGATCCCGCCATATTGCGCGATTACGGCCAAAACTTGCTGCGCCAGGGTCGATAAGTGAAGGGCATCAACACGTGGCGGCTCGCACCACCGCCTTGCTAGCAGTTGCACCATGGCGATGGTCTGAACAAGCTGACAGCGCAGCCTGTCAGCCGGATGAAGGTCATCTGAAAGCTGTCGCTCGGGCACATAGAGCCTGATCACCGCCGGCTTATCGCCGCGCCGCCCCGACCGCCCAAGGCGCTGGCGAAGCGATGCGACAGTCCAGGGTGCCCCGATCTGGGCCACGTTCTCGACGGCGCCGATGTCGATGCCGAGTTCGAGCGTCGAAGTACATACCGCGCTGGTCGGCAGCTTGCCCTCTTTCAGCCGCTCCTCAACGAACTCCCGATGTGTGCGACTAAGATTGGCATGATGGGCAAAGAATTCCTCCGGCACGCCCAACTTTTCTGACGCTTGGCGCAGCAAGTCGGCATAGGCTTCGACGTTGGCCCGCGACCCGGCGAACACCAGCCCGTTTTTGCCCCTGAGGGTTTCGAAGACGTGGCCCGCGATCTGCCGCATGTAGAACAGGTCATCTTCTTCATCAGCGTTGGCGTCATTATCAGATCCCGGAGCCTCATTCTTCTTTTCATAGCCACGCACTTGCAAATGCACGGTCGCTCCACCGGACGCGCTCTCCAAGATCACGACATCCTCGCCCCCGCCCGGTCGCAAGAACTCGGCCGCCAGGCCCATGTCGCCCAGTGTGGCCGACAGCCCCACCCGACGCACCAGCCGGCCGGTCGCGGCTTCAAGCCGGTGAAGCAACGACTGCAGCTGCTTGCCCCGTTCTTGGCCGATAAAGGCATGCAGTTCGTCGATGACAACGAACTCAAGAGTTGAGAAGAGCGCCGCAACCTCGGCGCCACGGCGAACGAACAAGGCCTCCAGAGACTCGGGTGTGATGAGCACTATCCCATCGGGCTGCTTGCGCGCCCGCGCCTTGCTCGATGCCGAGACGTCGCCATGCCACCGATAGACCGGCAGTTCAGCCAATTCGCAGAGCTCATCGAGACGCCTGAACTGGTCGTTGATCAGTGCCTTCAACGGGCTGATGTAAATCGCCTTGAATCCATGCCCAGGCGCATCGGCAACACGAGAGATGATGGGCAGAAAAGCCGCCTCGGTCTTACCGCCCGCTGTCGCGGCTGCGATAATAATGTCGGCCTCGGTATCCAGAATCGCCGGTATGGCCTGTTCCTGAATGTCGCGCAGCTCGCGCCAGTCCTTTTGCCAGATCCACCGCCTGACCGGCTCGCTGAGGCGGTCGAAGGCGGTAGACGACTGGTCAGAGCTTGAAGGCGGTGAGCTGGTCGCCACTGGTTGCCCCCTGCCCAGCCGCGGACGCTACGGTCGCCGCCAGCTCGGCCTCGTCAGGCGTTGCCGTCGTGATCTCAACGCCGTCTAGCAATGTCTGCCACTGCGTGCCGGGGTTCTGCTCAAGCACCGACAGCAGATTGACGAACGCCGTCACCGTGTTGCGAGGTGTGCGAAAGTACGCATCGCCGATCTTCAGCGAGCAGTGCGTCATGAATGCTTTCAGGGCATCGTCGGGAAGCAGATACCGCGTCGGGTCACCGCCGGCAAAAACATTGCGAACATTGGTCAGCAATATGTAGAGATCTTCAGGGGTCAGATTCTGCAGGCGCAATACCGGCCCTGACAGGTCAACCAGCCCGCCTTGGGCGAAGCGGTTCTCGGCGAGGCGCGATTGCAGGGCCGAATAGCTATAAAGGCCTCGCCTGGTATCCATGAGAAATTCGGGCGTGCCGCCCATGAGAAAGCCAATGCCCGAAGCACCGCCTTGGAGCACATCGTTCAGTATTCGAAGAATCTGCTCGTAGTTCGAGTTTCGCGCCTGGGCATTGGTCAGCTTATAGAGGTTGACCATCTCGTCGAGCAGCACGACCAGACCGCCATAGCCAGCCAGACGCACAAAGGCACCATAGAGCTTCAGGTAGTCATAGAATCGATCGTCATCGATGATCTCTCTGACGCCCAGGGCCGTCCGTGCCTCAGTGCGCGTGCCGTACTCGGCCCTCAGCCAACGCAATGCCGCCGTCTTGCCCGCTTCGTCGCCCTCGTCGTACGCCTTGGTATAACGAGCCAAAACAGTGGCAAAGTCGAAGCCAGAGACAAGATCGCGCAGCGGCGCAAGCTTTTGCTGAATGGCCTCCTCGATATCCGTGCCACCCTTCTTGGCCTCTTGAAGGGTATCGCCAACGAATCTTTCGACAATGCTGGTCAGCGCGCCGCCTTCTGGCTTGGTCCTGGTCGAAACGTTTCGCGCGAGTTCGTTGAACAGAGAGCGCGCCTGGCCATCCGTGGCATGCAGCCGTCGCGATGGCGCCAGATCGGCATTCATCACGACCAGTTTTCGTTCAAGCGCGATCAGCCGGATCAGGTTCAAGAAGAACGTCTTGCCGGCACCATAGTCACCAATGATAAACCTTATCGTTGCACCATCGGTTGCAATCCTGTCGACATCCTTGATGAGCTCTTCGACTTCTCGGGCACGTCCGACTTGAATGTGACGCAAGCCGAGCTTGGGCACGACACCGGCGCGCAAGGCTTGCACGATGACATCGCGTTCACGGGGCTTTATCGGGCTGGGCTTAGACATGTTCTACCGTCTCAGGCTGGCCAATCACATGACGTTGAATGGTAGCGGGGTCGCCATCCTCTACCAGGGCGTCGCCATGGCGGTCGAAAGCCCACTCATTTATGGCCTCTAGGGCACCGTCCGTCATCAGCTCATGCGCACGCGCGAGCATGTCGAGCTCTGGCCTGGGCCATTCGGGGCGCGTCAATAGCTCGGTAAGAAAGCCCTTGTAGCGAGCATCGAGGCCAGCGAAACCCGTAGTCTGCACACCATCGACGGCGATTGCTGCGGGTTCTTCGATAACCATTGCCGTCGCGGACCTCTCGGCCGCTGCTTCGGCTTCCTCCTCGGTAAAGACCTTAGAGAGCATTTCGTTGACGCGCCGTGTGCTCTCTCCGATTTGTTTCAGGCGGTCGACGTCAAGATGGATCTCGCCTGGTTTGGTCTGCGCGTCGGGGCTCTTGGGGATCGCAAAGCCAGGTGCGGTCGCAGGAGCAATCTGCATAGCCGCCAGTCCAGTTGGGACAGTCATGGCCGAATGCAGATCCGAAAGCACACCGTCTTCATTCAGGCCCAGCATCTTGTAGATACGCTGCAGTGCCTTGATCTCCGCGGGATGAACCGAGACGTCCGCCGACGCCACAGACAACGCGACCAACCCAAGCTGATGGCGGTCTTCAGCAGAGAAGGCGCTCAATCGCGAGCGTAAGGCGGCAGGCTCTGCCGGCACTGCCTGCAACCACCTAAGATGCGCTCCGAGATCGAGACGTCCTCGATCGCTCAGCCCTGGCGCGGTCTGAACCATGTCGACAAGGCGCTTACTCTCTTCTGGGGAGAGAGCCGAATCGGCGTGGGCGACGAAGGCCGCAAAGGTCAGCGCCAAACTGGCGAGTCTGAATGGCGCAATCTCGCTATCGGGTATCTCTTCGCTGCCACACCGATATAGTACGAAAGGTTGACCGATCTTCGGCAGCTGAAGCGAAACCCTTGGGTTCGGCATCAACGCGACGTGAAAACTCTGAAGTGCGTCCGCAGATGACCGAACTGCTGCCTTGCCGTAGTTCGCGTCGATCGCAAGGCGCGTCATCAACTCGCCGCTTTCGACCAACGCAGGGCCATTTGCGAGCAGCGTATCCAACCACTCCCGAAGCTTCTTTACCTCACCGCCGTCTGCTTTCTGCACCAGCTCAGCCGGCAGCATTGACAACGCCTGCAGACTGCCGCGGCCGTTCGGCCGACGGCCCAGGAAGCGGCTATAGGCCTCGAGCTCTTCGGCACACCCATCGAGAATCTCACGCATTTTGTTGGTCGGCCCCGTCAAACTCGCGACGTCTGGCAAGTCGCCGAGTTGAGGCTGAAGGTCAACATGGAAGCTCCCCGATGCTGCCCGATAGCTCCATCTAAGACGAGCCTTCGGCGTGTTAAGCTTGAATCCGTCGGGGTACTTCTTCCCAAAGCGCAGACGAAAAAGCTCTGCTACTTCTTTCTCTGCCCGAGTGTGCACTGTTCGAAGATTGGTCTGCGGGTCGTTCAAGACCCATGCGTACATCCAGTTCCACGGGATCGGCTTGCCATCTGCCAGAAGTTGACCGACCGCAAGCCTGATAGAAAATGGCAACTCGTAGTCATGACGGCCGACAGGCGCATCGTCTTCGTAAGACCGTCGCGAAGGCCGTAGCAGCCTGGCGGAATCGAGGAGCAACCCTGCATAACGGCTAACAGAGTAGTTCTTTTGATAGACGCGACGCAGCCGCTCAACTTCCGCAACAAGCAAACCGTGTTCATCGGCGACCTGATCGAGCAGTAGGCGCCGCTCCAACCCATAGAAGTACAAGAATACATGGCCGATGTTCGCCTCAGGGCTGCTTCGTCCTGACGCCAGCCATTGCAAGTATCCACCACGGGCATGAGGCTCTAGCGCGCTGTAGGATGGGTAGTAGGGAACACTGGGTGCCAGCCCTCTTGGATCGCTGACCGAGAGGGTGGGGTTGATGAGACAATTGTCGACCCCGCCCCCGTCTTGGCGATCAAGTTCCTTGCCAACATAAAGCAGGCCGCCTTGAAGTTCATAGCCAGCAATCGTTAGCGACCTACCGGCTCTAACCCAGCAACGCTCGCTTTGCTCTTTCAGAGTACTTGCTGCGGGACTAGAAAAGGTGGGTGGTGGTCGACGTGGCGACACGGGGTCGCTTGTGACAACAATTCTGAAGCCGCCACTCGGCGCGTTGGCATGGCTCTGCGGCTGGCTGACAGTTTGCTGCGGCGCCTTGTTGCGCCGACGCCAAAGCACCACGCCAGCGACGAGGAGCGCCAGCAGGAAAATCCACGCACTCCCATTGCTACCGTTGTCTCGGGCTGGCGGCGGCGTAGCCGGGGCTCGCTGCGTGGTACCGGCTGGGGTTTGCGGGCTCGGCGCTGATGGGTACTGATAGGGGGGAGCTGGCTGAGCCTGAGGTCGGACAGCAGGCGTTTCGAGGCGAGGAGCTGGCGATACTTCAGTGACGGTTAGCGCCCGCAAAGTGGGTGCGTCAGCGATTCCCGTTACTACCAATCCGCTCTTCCGCTGAAATTCTTCGAGTGCCGCCTTGGTGCGAGGCCCCATGATGCCGTCAATTGAACCGACATCGTAGCCTTTCACCTGCAAGGCACGTTGTACCGCCCGGAGCTCCTCCTGCGAATCTTGCGCCTTGGCGGCCGTCAATGCAGCGGAGATCAGCGCCACATGAAGCAGCGCCATGGCGCCCCACAACAAGGGCCGCCACCTCAATCTGTGCATTAGCCAGAAAGCTGTCCCCCCAGTCACGCCCGCCCCCGGCACCTCTCGGTTGCAGGCATGCTACATCAATCGCATCGGACCATCTATTCGCGTGGGCGCCTTCGGGAGTGGCCGCGGATGCAGCACCAGAAGCGCGGAGCTGAAAGTTCTTCGGGGGACATCGATCACCCGTACGAGCGATAGGCGCCTCGGCATTACCCGACGTGCCGACCTTCATCGAAAGCGGCATTCGAAGGCAACAGCTGGCTGGCAATCATGAGCTCGCCCGGCATCCCGACCAGTGTCGCGGCGAAGCTCACCGCGCTGCGCGAGCCCGAGACTCAGGAACGCATGGCTAAGCTCGGTTTGGTCATGGTGGACCCGCCGCAAAGCGGGCTCATCGACGTGCTGCAACGCAGAGGTGCCCAACTGTGGCGAGGCCGTCAAAGACTCGGGCGCGGTCGCCGAGTAGCGCGGCCCGCAGTTGTCGATCCGTGGTACCCGATGGAATCCGGATGAAGGCCAACAAAGGCCTCAATTGATATGATTCCTTGGCATCTTGCAGAAATGAACGAGGGATTGTATCGCAATAGGGAGACGTGATATGTTTCCTCGGATGTAACACGAGAATCTACTAGCATTCCTATCATAGGATCCAATGAAATCGAACTCACCAGGCCAACGAGAGCGCCTCCTCGCTACCCTCTCACAGCGCGGCATGGCTCGTCTTTCAGAACTCACGCGCAGTGGAATCACGGCAGCGACTGTGTCTCGCCTGGAGCGAGAAGGCGCAGTCGTACGCCTCGGCCGCGGCCTTTATCAGCTCCCAGATGCCCCTCTCGAGGCCAATCACGCACTTGCCGAGGCCACGAAGCGCGTTCCCAAGGGCGTAATCTGCCTCGTCTCGGCCGCCGCCTTTCACGATCTGACCGACAGGATTCCATCAGAGGTCTGGATGGCGATCGGACAAAAGGACTGGCGTCCGCGGCTCGACACGCCGCGTATCCACTTTGTCCGGTTCGGCGCAAAGGCACTCAACGCCGGCATCGAAGAACATGTCATTGAGGGAGTGCCGGTCCGGATCTATGACCCCGCGAAGACCGTCGTTGACCTGTTCCGCTATCGTCGTCGCGTCGGTCCCAATATCGCGATCGAGAGCCTCAAGGAGGCGCTTCGACAGCGTAAGGCCATGCCAGCCAAGATCGGACAATACGCCGACCAGGCAGGCGTCTGGGAGACGGTCCGCCCCTATCTCGAAGCGCTGACAGTCGATGGCTAGGCCCATCCGCAACATGGGCGCATCTGTTCGGGCGCGCCTTCTCACAATCGCCAAGGAACGGGATCAGCCGTTTCAGCTCCTTCTCACCCGATATGTCCTGGAGCGCCTGCTCCATCGGCTCGTACAGACGCCGCATCACAAACGGTTTGCCCTGAAGGGCGCGATGCTGGTGACGACCTGGTTCGACAATCCGCATCGACCCACCCGCGACATGGACTTCCTGGGCTTCGGCGATCCCGATCCGGAAGCGATACTCACGATCTTTCGGGAGGTCTGCGGCGTTGCCGCCGACGATGGCGTCGAATTCGATCCTACTGAGCTCCGCGTAGACCAAATCCGCGAGGAGCTGGAATACGGCGGCCTGCGTCTGCGAACAGTTGCGACTGTCGCCGGCGCCCGCGTCAACGTCGTCATCGACATCGGGTTCGGTGATGCCATCGAACCCGGTCTCCAGGAGGTGGAACTACCGGTGCTCCTCGATCAGCCCGCGCCGCGTCTCCAGGCCTATGCTCGCGAGACCGTCATTGCTGAGAAGTTTCAAGCGATGGTGATGCTCGGCCGTGCCAACAGCCGCCTGAAGGATTTTTACGACATCTGGACCCTCAGTAGGTCCTACGATTTCCAAGGCAGCCGGCTCGCCCGCGCGCTAGCGGCAACGTTTGAGCGCCGGAAGACAGCGCTTCCGACAGACCTTCCCGACGCACTGACGAGTACGTTTGCGCAAGACCCGATGAAGCGGCAACAATGGGAGGCTCTTCTCCGCGACATAGCCGGACAAGGCGCGTCTCTCGAAGACGTTGTTCGCGATCTCGCGGCGTTTCTCATGCCGCACGTCGAGCGGGCGCGAGGATAGGAACGATGAGATATCCTTTGTTCGTGATCGATACCGAAGAACGCAAGTCTTCGCGCGACGCAGGGACGCTCTTTGACGCGCCAGCATGCGCTATTGCGCGCTCGAATGACCTAGCCGGCGCAAGCGATACACCTTCGAATCGAATTGCTCGAAACAGGCGCAAAGCTGAAGGTGAGGCCCTGACTGCTGGTCTTGGCCACATGCGATGGTATCATGCGAAAGCCGGTTGGACGCCAGGCAGAGGAACTCACTCGGTTTCACGAGACGGGCTTGACCCCGCGGTCAAGGGCCGGCGACGACCCAGATCCGCTTCTCGTGGAACTGGTGCGCATCCTGGCGAGACAGGCGGCGCGGCAATGGTTCGCGCGGCAGCACCAGGCACAGAGGCAAGCGAAGGAGGCCGACTCGCCTCCGTCCTGAATACAGAGGAGGCGATTACATGAAGGTCGCGCTCTACGCCCGCTACTCCTCCGACAACCAGCGCGAGGCCTCGATCACCGATCAGTTTCGCATCTGTCGGGCCTACGCTGAAAAGCAAGGCTGGAGCATTGTCGAGGAGTATTCGGACCAGGCGATTTCTGGCGCCTCCCTTCTGCGGCCAGGCATTCAATCGTTGATCGGCGATGCGCTCCGAGGCCGCTTCGATATCGTGTTGGCCGAAGCGATGGATCGTCTGTCGCGCGATCAAGAGGACATTGCCGGCCTCTTCAAACGCTTCGTCTTCGCCAACGTGAAGATGGTCACCCTATCCGAAGGCGACGTGACGCACCTGCATGTTGGTCTAAAGGGCACCATGAATGCCCTCTTTCTCAAGGACCTCGCCGACAAGGTCCGCCGTGGTTTGCGTGGAAGGGTGGAGGACGGCAAGTCCGGTGGCGGCAATTCGTATGGATACGACGTGGTAAAGAGCTTTGATGCGAAGGGTGAGCCCGTCCGAGGCAACCGCACCATCAATCATGCGGAGGCCGACGTTGTGCGCCGCGTGTTTCGCGAGTATGCCGCGGGAGCATCGCCAAAGCGCATCGCGATCAGGCTCAATCGAGAGGGTATTTCCGGACCGGCCGGTCGCGAATGGGGCTTCACGACGATCTATGGCAGCCCGAAGCGCGGCAACGGCATCCTGAACAACGAGATGTATGTCGGCCGGATCGTCTGGAACCGGCAACGCTTCGTAAAGGATCCGGATACCGGCAAGCGGGTCTCCCGCCTCAATCCTCGCGAGGAATGGGTAATCCAGGACGTTCCCGAGTTGCGCATCATCGACCAGGATCTTTGGGATGCTGTGAAGACGCGACAGCAGGCGGTCAAGCAGAACACAGAGACCGGCGGAGAGAACGGAATCTGGGAGCGTCGCAGGGCACGTTATCTGCTTTCAGGTCTGACACGTTGCGGCGTTTGTGGCGGCGGCTATTCGACGATCTCTGCCACTCACCTCGGATGCTCGACAGCGCGCAACAAGGGGACTTGCAAAAATCGTATGGCGATCAAGAGGACTGACCTTGAAGAGCGGGTTCTTAGCTCTCTCAAAAGCAAGCTCATGGATCCGGCGCTGTTCCGGGAGTTCTGCGACGAGTTCACGCGCGAGATGAACCACTTGCGGATGGAAGGAGGCGCCACGCTGACCGCTGCCCGGGCCGAGGTGAAACGTATCGATCGTGAACTCGACACGCTGTTGAACCTAATCCTGAAAGGTGGGCATGCCGAGCGGATCAACGCGAAGATGGTTCAGCTCGAGGCTCGTAAGGCCGAGCTGGAGCGTGCGCTCGCCGACTCGGAGGAACCGCCACCGCTGCTTCACCCCGAGATGGCGACTTTCTACCGTGAGCAGGTAGCGGCACTGCACGTAGCCCTTGGCGACGAGGACGGTGAGGGCCGCGCCGCAGCGGCCGAACGGCTCCGAACCCTCGTCGACAAAATCATCCTGACGCCAGTCGACGGCAAACTGGCGATCGACGTACACGGCGATCTAGCCGGCATCCTCGCGATCGCACACGAAAAAGCTTCACGAGCCGAGAAAGAAGACGCCTCGCAAGGCCCCGCCGTTCTTGAGACGCGCAGCCGATTCAATTCGCCCAAAAACAAAGGCCGCCCCCTTCCGGGGACGGCCTTTGCTGCTGAACTTGCGAAGCAAGTAAAGCTGGTTGCGGGGGCAGGATTTGAACCTACGACCTTCAGGTTATGAGCCTGACGAGCTACCGGGCTGCTCCACCCCGCGTCAAATCCATGCGCGCTCTGATTGTTCGTCGTATCGGAAGAGGTTTCTTCGCGCTCGGAAGATCTGGCAGCGACCTACTCTCCCGTGTCTTGAGACACAGTACCATCGGCGCTGAAAGTTTTCACGTCCGAGTTCGGAATGGGATCGGGTGTACACCCTTCGCTAGTGCCACCAGATCGTCGAAGCGCGAAGAAGAGGTCTT
>CAYRBQ010000003.1:0-27905 GCA_964422305.1 uncultured Reyranella sp.
GGCCTACGAAGAGGCGGACAAGAAAGCCTTCCCGCTGTTCGAGAAGCGCAAGCTCGAGGTCATCAAGGTCTCGCCCGAGATGCGCGAGAAGCTGATCACCACCGCAGGAAGGCCGGTGTGGGACCAGTGGGTGGCTGAAACCGACAAGAAGGGCCTGCCCGGCAAGGAAGCGCTCGAGCTGGTGCTGTCGCTGGCGAAGAAGGCCACGAACTGAGATCATGTCGATGATGACCGCAAGACTCCGTTCGCTTTCACAAGCGGATTTGAGGTTAGCCAAGCTCCACACGGCAGACCAGCAATTCAAGCCGTCCAAAGGTTGACATTGTTGAGAGCAGCGGGCGGAACCGGATTGCGGTTTGCCGATGTCGGAGACAGGCATCGTTTATGATGAGGACTCATCGGCCTTCGGTGCAAAAAACGAGGACGAGGCAGGCAAGGCCTTGGGCGAAGAGAACTATCAGAAGCTTTGCCAGAAGTTTCCGAACACGGGCAAACCGACGCGGGCCCGCTTGATCTCACTGGAAGAGGGAACCGCCATCCCGCCGCCGGTCGAGGACATCCGCAACTGGCTGGCGGGACACACCAAGGCGGCCGCGCGAACCGGAAAGGCTCCGGCTCCGGAAGAGGGCGGAGCGTCCGCAGCTAGCGGCGGCACGGGCCGCAAGACGGGATGAATACGTTTCTTGTGCGCTTCATCTCGCGGCGCTCGCCGTCATTGATGATCGCGATGGCGAACACCATCAGCCAGTAGACGCTGACGCCCGTAAAGCTCGTGCCGCCCTCGGCGGCGGAGGTGAACGATCGATTTCTTGTTTTCTCCATCTCTTTGAGGCCGGCGAGCCCGGACCGTTCGTGTCGGGCGCGGCGGAAGCGGAGCAGGGAGCAGAACGCATCCCGCAGGGACTGGAACGACAGAGGAGGAGCTTCACGCTCGCGTCAGAAGAGGCGACTTCTCCGCTACAGTTGCGGCCTAAAAGTCCGTCTAGCTGGGATGGCATCAAAGCTGCCGGAGGAAAATCGATCGGGACCGCGCGCAAGACTATGCAACGCGCGCGAGGTTTCGTCAGCTTCAGGAGCTGCAAAGCGTGCAGAGCAAGCTTGGCCTTCCGGTCGAGCGCGACCTGCACTTTTGCAGACAAGCATACGCTCTCAGTCCTGCCTCACGACGCACGGGATGCGAAGGCGAAGATGAAATGCGCCCTGCCGAAGCCGCCGAGCGGATCAACGGCGAGAACGAAGGTGCGTCACGACGGACCTTCCAACCCAGCTGAGCTTTGATGGCTACCGAATGCGCGCATCGTGGCAACGCGACTTCATCGGGTCCGCGTCACAACCAAGCTGCGATGTAGTGCGCTTCGCTACGCCACAACACGCGTCCGACTGCTTCCGCAGTGCTTCCGCGGCCAATCCGAGCGCCACGAGAACAAAATGCGCTCTTGCTAAGTGATTGGAAATATGGGAGAAATTGGCGGACCCGGCGAGATTCGAACTCACGACCTCTGCCTTCGGAGAGCAGAAACTTGTCCTCGAGGCACCTCCTCCTCGGTGACCGTTAACCTCCGGCGAAGGCCTTGACCTTGGGGCCTGGAGCGGTGCTACCAGTCTCGTCGACGAGCTGTCGGGGTCAGCCGATCATACGTGTCCGTCTCGGACTCCTCGTCGAGGACCCAACTCCTCCCGTCATCGGGCAGCAGCAATAAGCTGATGACGAAGTCGTACTGCTCGGCCACCACGGTCATTTCACGGACCGGCTCGTTGAACCAAACGCCGGGATCATGATCAGCAGTGCCGCGGCCATCCACCACCCGGTCTTGTTGAACCGCGAGCGAGGTGGCTGGAATTTCGATCGGTCCGGCAGACGTCCGGTAGAAGGCGCCGGTTTTCAGTGCCGGCGTGCTCGAGCGGGCCCAGAGGATGAAGCCATCCCGCGAGACGACTAGAACAGCGCGTTTCTCCGTGTAACTGAGCCAGCGCAATATGGTGGCGATCAGCGATACGCGATACCGGTCGCGGCAGTGCTCGATCAGGTCGAGATCGACCTTCGCCCGGTCCGCTATCTGTCGCCGGAAATCATCAAGCGGCATCAGGAAATTCGCCGCGAAGACGTTCGCCTGATGCTCTACCTGGCCGTACTCGGAATCCCAACGGACAACGTCCTGCTCCCCGCATCGCATTCCCTGGGGATAGGCGAGTCGGTGCAGAAGGTAATGCCCGAATTCGTGGGCGAGCGTGAAGTTAATCCGGCCCTTCGATCGAATTCGGTTGTTGTAGATGATGCCCCACCCACGCCGGCCGGCCGGAGCGCGAAACAGCGCGCCGTCGAAACCGGGCAGATCATTGCCCAGCACGCTGACAATGGGATCGTCCCGGAAGCGTTGGGCGGTGTATTCGCGGGCGACCTCGGCGATGTCAATCGGAAACCGGTCGGCTCCCAGGGCGGCGCTCAGGACATGCGTGATCTCGAAGGCCCATCGCTCGGGAGAGAACGGTTTCGTCATTCATCGTCGCCCAGGAGATCGACCATTCGTCTGATCTTGTCCTTGGTGGCGACGTCCATTTTTCGGTACTTGCGGAAGAACGCGTTGTCAGTGGCGTCCTCGACTTTCAGGTTTTCCGTCGGGTCCATGAGGTAGTCGGCGGTCACCCTCAAGGCGGCAGCAATCTTCGCGATCTTGTCGGCCGAGGGGCGGGGAGGGTTCTTGTTCTCCAGTTCCCAGATGTAGCTTTTGCTCGAGTCCGACAGCTCGGCCAGCTTGTCGAGCGTGTACTTTCTCTCTTTACGCAGTTCGCGGATTTTCTCGCCTAGCGGCGTACCCACTTCGATTCTCCTTAATGCCCGGTTACTCTAAAAGTTCAGAGTAGAGATACTTTCCCTCCTTGACAACGCGCCCCTGGCTCCCCAGGTTATGTTCGGAGTAGGCATATTTTTACTAACAGATATTCGGGAAGATGCTATATGTCGGGTAAGCGCGGACCAAGATCACATCATGTAGTATCTAGCGCCGCCGGGGGCTGGGATGTCAAGCGCGGCGGCGGCGGGCGTGCCTCCGGCCACTTCGACACCAAGCAGCAGGCGGTCGACCAGGGCCGGCAGATCAGCCGTAACCAGAGGACGGAGCTGCGCATCCACAACCGGGACGGCCGCATTTCCCAGAGCGATAGCCACGGGCGGGATCCCAATCCGCCCAAGGGCTGACGGAAGACGGGCCCTTCACGTGGGGTGAAGGGCCGGACCATCGAGGGAAGGCGGGCATGAGGGGAGCGATGAATGCGTAGGATTTCAGCAGTGCCGCAAGGGGATCTGGACCGGCCCAAGGGCATCCAGCGAATCCGCAATTTGCCGGACCCCGAGTTGGGCGCGCTCTGGCGTTCGATCATCTTGGAAGAGCGCCTCAAGACGCAGCTCCTCTCGCAGGCGATGCTGAACTTCACGCTGCGCGGCAAGGTCGACCGCTCGGTCATCCCGCTGCATGGCGTCATCCTCCTGGTCGGACCACCCGGTACCGGCAAGACCTCGTTGGCTCGCGGCCTCGCCCATCGCACGGCGGAGTCATTCCAAGGCGGTGGGTTTCGCCTGCTGGAGGTCGAGCCGCACATGCTGACGAGCGCGGCCATGGGCAAGACCCAGCGCGCCGTCTCCGACCTCTTCTCGCAATCGATTGCCGAGGCGGCCGCCGTTGGACCGACCATCGTCCTGCTCGATGAAGTGGAAACGCTCGCCGCCGACCGGTCGAAGCTGAGCTTCGATGCCAACCCCGTCGATGTCCACCGCGCGACGGACGCCGTCCTGGTCCAGCTCGATGCCCTCGCCGAGTCGCATCACAACCTCCTCTTCGTCGCGACGAGCAACTTCCCGCAGGCGGTGGATGGTGCTTTCACTTCCCGCTGCGATCTGGTCATGCAGGTGCCGTTGCCCGATCACGAGGCTTGCAGCCAGATCTTGAAGGATTGCCTGGAGGGCCTGGGCAAGACCTTCCCGCCGATTGCCAAGCTGCCCGCGTCGCCGCAATTCGAGCAGTGCGCCACCGAGTGCGTCGGCCTCGACGGCCGCACCATCCGCAAGATGGTCGCCAATGCGCTCGCCAGCACGCCGCAGACCGCCATGAACCCCGGGCAGGTCACGATGGGCGACCTGCTGGCGGCGGCGCGTGCCGCCAAAGCCAGCCGTGCACTGGGAGGGAAGGCGCCATGACCACCGTTGCCCGCCGCACCTTCCGCAGCACGCCGCATCGTGATGCGATGCAGACGTGGCACGCCATCGTCGACCTGTTGACGCAAGGCAAAGCAGGCGCTGCCCGCACCGAATTGCTCGCCGTCGCCGGCGTCGGCGCCAGCGTGATCACCGACCAGGCGCCCAAGGACGCGGCCATCGTCGTCACCTGCGACGGCCCTCGCACCCGCATCCATTGCCTCTTTGACGACGATGCGATCGACAGTTCCGACGCCAACGAGGATGCGCTGGGCTTCGATCCCTTGAAGGGCGACTGGCGCGTCTCGCTGCCCTGTCTCGCCGATGACCTCGCCTGGGTCCAAGGGGCCCTGAAGAAGCACAGCGACCGCATCACGGCCCGTGATCTCGACGCTGACGTTGCGAAGGCGGCGGACGTACAGCCGGCGCGGGCGCAGGCCCTCGTACTCGATCCCAAGGGATTTCTCGGATCATGACCAGCGTCGCCGTCTACTCCTATGCCCATTCGGTCACCTACGTGGCCGACAACATCCTGAAGAGCTTCAAGGACATCATTCGTCTCAGCGGCCTCGATCCGACGCAGCTGGTCGAAGACTGGACCACCAACATGCTGGCGCTGAAGACGTGGCTGGCATCCGGTCACCTCACCTGCGTCGTTCTCGAGGTCTACAACCCGAAGACGGACGCCTTGGTGGGCCGCTGGGACGTCGATGTGGTCTACGGCGCCGCCGGCGACGGCAACTTTTGGACCGACACTGACCAGATCAGGTACCACATCCTGAAAGCCGGTCTTTGGCCCAGCCAGGCCCGCTATCGCCTCATCCTGCGCACCAAGGCTGGCCGGCCGGATGTTGTCGGATGGGGCTCCGCCTCGTTGCGGTCCACCGCCGGGTTCGTTCGTCACAGCCTCGGCACCACAATCGAGCATAACGGCTTGGGCGGCAGTGCCGCCTACTGGAGGAAAGCGGGATGATGACCGTCAACGAAGCCTTCCGGAAATTCAAGAGCCGGCTCGAGCTCAATGACAAGGAGCAGGCCAACGCGTCGGCCCGCCACACCGAAGTGCGTGATTACCTCGACACGAAGTTCGGAATCGAGCGCAGCTTCCTCACCGGCTCCTATGCCCGGCACACCAAGACCAAGCCACTCAAGGACATCGACATCTTCTTCGTCCTCAAAAAGTCGGGCAAGGACTATCGGTCGATGGCCCCGTCGATCGTGCTCGGCGACTTCTACGACGCACTGGTCGAGAAGTACGGCAAGGCCGCCGTCCGCAAGCAGGGCCGCTCGGTCAACGTCGATTTCGGCGTGGTGGTCGATGCCGACGACAACACCGACTATCGCGTGATGAGTGTCGACGCGGTACCAGCCTATGCCGCCGCCGAGGATTATGAGATTCCTGACGCGGACAAGGGCGCGTGGATCAAGACCAACCCCGAGACCCACGCGGAAAAGGCGACCGCCGCCCATCAAGCCTATTCCAGCGAATGGAAGGGGCTGGTGCGGATGGTCAAGTACTGGAACAACAACCCGCGCCATGGCGACGAGAAGCCGGTCAAGCCGTCCTTCCTGATCGAGGTGATGGCCTTGCAATGCCTTTACGGCGACTGGCAAGGTCGATTCGACTACGAGATCCAAGCCTTCTTCGCGACCTTGGCAGACCGCATCCTTGAGGCGTGGCCGGACCCGGCGGGTCTGGGGCCACCCATCAGCGATGGCATGGATGCCAAGCAGAAGCAGCGGGCCCGGACGCTTCTGCAGGCGGCAAGCCGCGAGGCCTCGATCGCCATCGACCACGCCCGGCAGGGGCGAAATGGCGAAGCGCTGAAGGCTTGGCGTGCGCTGTTCGGCCCCAAGTTTCCGCTGTCATGATGCATTGGCGGAGGATCCTGGGATTGACGGTGGAGACCGGCAATGGCTGATGCGGTGAAGGCGCGCTGGCATGGCGACAATTACCAGTCCCGCATCTTCTGGCAGAACGCGTTCAACCTGCTAGACCCGCTTTCAGGTGTCATCGAGGTCACCTTCGAGGCCAACGGGCCCAAGGCGTTCGACGACGTTGTCGTCAAGTATGACCCGCCGGTCGCCCGGTCCGGACCCCAGCGGGTGCCCGCGGAGTATCACCAGGTCAAATGGCATGTCGAAACCGGGGGCCGCTTTGGCTTCGAGGACTTTGCCGACCCTGCCTTCATCGGCGCGCAGTCCTTTTCGCTGCTGCAGCGTCTTCAGCAGGCGCTTGCGACGGCGCCTGCCGGAGCGCATTTCACGTTCCTGACCACCTACCGCATTAAGGACGGCGACCCTCTCGCCGACCTCGTCTCCGGTCACGACAAGACACTTCTGATCGAACGCCTCTTCGATGGCACGACCGACAAGAGCCGCATGGGCAAGGTGCGCAAAGGTTGGCGGGAGCATCTGCAGCTGGCGTCCGACGAAGAGCTCCGGAAAGTCGTCCAGGGCTTGCGTGTGTTCGAAGGCCATCGGTCGCTCGATGAGCTCCGTACCGAAATCAATCTGAGGGCCCAGGTCGTCGGCTTGCTGGCCTGCAGCGCTGCAGCTTCTGATTTCCGCTACGACGAGCTGGCACGTCAGCTGAAGGTACGCGGGCTGAACACCCTGACCCGCGAATTGTTCTTGAGGTTGTGCCGGGAGGAAGGCCTGCTTGCCGAGCCGCCAGCCGATCTCGATCCGTTCTTGCCGATCGCGATCCGGAGCTTCCTCGGCATCGCCGCCGACATCGTCGGCGCGGCGCCGGAAGACACACTTCTGCTCACGGCCGAGTTCCGCCAGCGCTACCTGCGCGACGATCGGGAATGGCAGCGCGACATCAGGCCGAAGGTGGAAGCGTTCCTGAGGGATGCGGTGAGACGGAGTGCAAAACTGCGTCTGATATTGGATGCCCACGCGTCGATCGCTTTTCTCGCGGGCAGCGTCCTTGATTTGAAGTCGGGTGTGGAAACGCATCTCGTTCAGAAAGGACGCGTGGGTACGCGCGTATGGCGCGCTGACGACAGGTCGGCGGAGAAAGGGGCGCGGTTCGAGGTCGCTGAGGAATCGCTCGAGAGTTGCGGCCACGAGATCGCCATTGCGATCAGCGTGTCTCAACCGGTGGCCCCTCAGGCGCGAGCCTATATCGCCGCCAACTTACCCGACGTGGGCAAGGTGATTTCCTTTGCCATGCCCGCTGGACCGGGCCAGCAAAGCATCGTCGGAGGCGAACACGCCTCCGTCCTCGCCGAACAGGTGTCCAATTGCTTGCGGGTGGTGAAGGCTGCTGATCCGGATGCTGTGGTCCACATCTTTGCTGCCTGCCCAAACAGTCTCATGTTCTTTCTCGGCCAGCACCATCAGGGCATTGCCCCTTGCATCGTCTATGAGTTCGACTTCGACCGCCGGGCACACAAAACCTACCAGCCCTCGTTCACCGTCGACTGAGATGACCGGTCCTGGGCGAGCTTGCAGCGGATGAGTGTTCCTTCTTGGGAGAAAGCCTTGAGCAAGAACATTATTATTTTCTCTGACGGGACCGGCCAGGACGGCGGCGTACGTGCCGAACAACGCATGAGCAACATCTACAAGATGTATCGTGCCTGCAGGGTAAGCCCTGAAACCATCATCGACCCAAGGGATCAGGTGGCATTCTACGATCCTGGTCTGGGAACCGAGACGACGGCAACGGGCATGACTGGCCTGGTACGCTGGACACAAAAGACCCTTGCCTCGGTATCGGGGCGCGGTATCACGACGAATATCGTCGACTGCTACGAATTTCTGATCAACCACTACGAGCCCGGCGACAGGATCTTCCTTTTCGGATTCAGTCGCGGCGCCTATACCGTACGCAGCATCGCAAATCTCCTGATGCTCTGCGGGGTGCCCACCCGGCATGGCGACCAGCCGCTGCAGCGTTTCAGAAAATCAATCCGCGACATTGCTCACGAGGCGGTTCATGACGTGCTTGAGCATGGTGCGGGCCATCCGCGCGCCAGGTTCGAGGATGAACGCCTGGAACTCGCACGGAGATTCCGTGCCGAGTATGGCGCCGACCACGAATCCGGTGAAGCCCATCGCTCCAACGCAGCGCCCTATTTCATCGGTGTGTTCGACACGGTTGCGGCGCTCGGCGTCAAAGGGGCGCTGGCGATCGCCATCAAGGGCTCGCTCGTGATTGGGGCGGGCATGCTCGCAGCCGTCCTTTCTACGATTCCTTCGCTGGCAATGGCCGGCATTCTCTTCCTTTTTGGATTTGCTTTCTGGTGGTCGGTGCTGGCGCTGGTTGCGGCAGCCGCCTTTCTTGGCGGGGCCTTCATGTTTTGGCGCCAGCGAAAGTCCGTCAGGAAGGTTATCAAGGATTTTCCGAGTCCTGGTGATCGATCCAGTCATCTTGCTGAATGGAAAGGTGAACATTTCGACCGCCTGCTCAGTCGATTTGTAGGGTATGCCCGCTCGGCAAACGCGATCGACGAAACGCGGGAAGACTTTGCCCGCGTTCCCTGGGGCCCCACGGCAGAGATGGAGACCGAGCGTAGCGGCATCCCGACCTTCAAACAGATCTGGTTCGCCGGTAATCACTCCGACATCGGCGGTAGCTACCCGGAGACGGAGTCGCGTCTCTCCGATGTGGCACTGGGATGGATGATCGTGGAAGCAGTTGGCATCCCTGACGGTCTCAAGATCGGGCCTGTGATGGTGCGCGGCCACCGCCTCGCGGGAACGTCCGAGGTTGGCATTCCCCTTCAGCTCTTTCCTGCCGCCGACGGTCTCCAGCACTGCGAGGTTGCCGGGATGCAGGATGTGCTGGACGGCCGCATTCCGGGATGGCTGCGCCGCTTTACGACCGGGTTGGGCTGGAAGGCAGCGCCGCGTCCGATCAACAAGGAAGCCATCGTTCACCCGACCGTCGAAGAACGGTTTCGGCTGGAGGCGGTTTTGCAATGTGCCGGCTCGGGCGCCTACAGGCCTGCCTCATTGAAGCAGCATGTGAAGTTCAGCAGCTTTTACGAGAACAATGCCGCCACAGAGGGCTAATCAACGCAGCGACGTGAGCGCGCGCGGGCCCCTGTCGGTCTCAGCTGACTTTTCGGCGGGAGGACGCAGCCTTCGGAGGTTTGGAAGCGCTCGATTTTGCCTTCAATACCGCAATCTCGCCGACCAGCCCTTCGATACGCTTCTGCAAAGCGCGGATCTCCTCCCGATCCTGGCCCTGGTTGCGCTCAAAGTTGTCTATGACTCGTTGAGAGGCTCGGAGGTCGCTTTCGGCGTTGCGCAAGGCGGCGCGCAATCCTTCGCAGGTTTGGACAAGCTTGGCGTTTTCGACGCCGCGGCCGTCCAGTGCCCGATCCTTTTCCTCACCTTGCCTCTCGAGCCGGGCGACGAGGTCGGTCGAAGTCGCCAGACTGGTTTCGAGGCCGGCGATCTGCTGGCGCAGCCGATCGCTGTCGCGTCGGGCATGGTTCGTGGATTCAACCGAACCGGCCTCCCAGCACTTCCGCGCCAACGCGATAATCTGCTGGGAGGTCTCGGTGAAAAGGAGCTGAACCTCACGGGGCAAGGCCTCTGGAAGTGCCGTCGGATCGCCGGGGTGGTGGGAGCCAGCTTCTGCACGGTCGGCGAGGATGGCCTTGATGCGTCGGACATTGCCGCCGCCCAGGCGCATTCTCACCCGCATCGGGTTCAAATCCTCGCCTGCAGCGGCAAGAGCTTGAATGGCGGCGGCGATGTCGGAATCGGTGTATTTCTGGGGGCGGGGCATCCGGACCGCGTTTATTAGTTTGTGCTAACTTATGATACAACAAACCAAGCGTCCGGTGGGAAGTCGGCCGATGAGCTTGCTTGATGTCATTCCGTTTACGCTGTTCCGGGCGCTGTCGGCGTCGGCGCACGTCCGCAACGTCGCCGTCCTGGAACGCCTGTTCGAGCAGTTTTTTGACGATTTCGCGTTCGCACCCAAGAGGGCGGAGGTCCTCCAGGTAATCCGCGAAGTGCTCGACAATCCGGACTATTCACCGCCGGCCGACAACGCCGATACAGTCGGCCCGGCAGAAATGGCAGAGCATCTCCTTTACGCCCGGCTGCGCGAGGATGGCTGGCTCCTGGAGGTCACGAACCGGCGGACCGTCGAAGTTTACATGTCGCGGGAAGCTCACGCCCTGCTGTCGGCCCTCATCACGCTAAAGGAAGAACTCAAGGTCGACATTTCGGCCGAATCGAGTCTCATCGACAGTGGCATTGTCGCCGCCTATCAAGATCCCGCCGGCAAGGTCATGAACATCACCAGCGCACGCCGCCAGGCCGTGCAGCTGCGGCGCTCGATCGACGGCGTGGTCACGTCGCTCCACCGTATCGAGGAAGATCTGATGCGGTCCGACGGCCTGGCCGATCTGCTGTCGAAATTCATGGATCGTTTCGTAGAGAAGCTGCTTCTCCAAAATTATCGTGCCCTCAAGGCTTCGGCCTACAACCCCATGCGGTTCCAACGCAGCATTCAGACCAACACCGAACGGTTCATGAATGATGAAGGGCAGGTCTCACGTGCCGCCGTCGCTCTCGCAGATCAGGCGCTTGCCAGCGATGTCGCCACTGCGCGAGCGCAGGTCCTGCAGGACCTCACACGGATACGCGACGTGTTCGCCGGTTTGGGCGAGAAGCTCGATCTGATCGATCGGTTCTCGCACAAGCTGGAGCGCCGAATCGCCACGACGGTGCGCTATCAGGAAACCGCCCGTAACGTCCGCGAAGAATCGCTTCGCAACGCCATTCGTCTTGCGTTCGCCCAGCTCGACGCAGGACACGCCACGTGCATCACGCCTTTGGTCGATATACCCGTGCCCTATTCGACGGCAACGCTCGCCTTGCCGAAGAGGGCCCGCGAACCGGTCGAACCGCAGCTGCGCCGACCGACGACGATCGACCCGGCCGATCTCCTGCGCGAGAGCATGTTAGACTCCTATGTTGCCGCGATGGACGTGACGCCGAATGCGGTCGCGGCCCGGCTGCGGACGCTGGCGACTTCCGAGGGCTACTTCGATCTCGATCAGTTCGTGCCGGAAACCGCCCGCGATGTGGCTGTTCTCTACGAAATGCGAAGCGGCTCGATCGGTTCGTTACCTGGGCTGGACATTCGAAAGGGGACTTCCACGAAACAGAGCCGGTTTGTTTCCGGGCCGAGCCTGCTCATCCGCCGCAAGGAGGAGGGGCAATGATCGTCTCGCGCTGGGCGGCGCGCCAGGCCAACCAGGACCCCAATGTCACCGCCGAGCAGTTGACGGAGACGGCGAACCGTCTGCTGTACCGTCAATTCATCACGCGCGGGGATCCGGGAGGCGGCAGCCATTTCGACCGCATCGTCGGCAATCTCGATTACTTCAAGGACCTCTTTGCAAGCTTCGGCTTTCGCTTCATCTTCAATGATGGGTGGGGCTATGTCGGGTACGTCAGCCCGGCGGCCTTCAACAATATGCGAGTGCCGACGCAGGAGACGATCGTTCTTCTGTGTCTGCGCCTTCTTTACAATGAAGGAGCCGAAAAGGGGTACTTCGTCAATTCTACCGCCGAAATCCTCGTGGACGAGGACGAAATTCAGACGGTCTTCTCGTCGATGGGATCACGGAGCCTCAAGCCCGGTGAATTGCGCACTATCCTGACAACGTTCAAACGCCAGGGCCTGATTACGTTTGATCAGACTCATTCACTTCAGGTGGCGGCAGATATCACGATCCGGCCGACCATTACCGAAACAGTCGACGAGTCCTTCTTGGCCCGCCTGGAGGCGTGGGGCGGGTCGTCCAACAACAAAGACAGCGACGAGCTGGAAGAGCCCGCTTCAGACGACGTCGCCGTGTCAGATGCGCCGCCGGAGACGCCGCGATGATCCCCTTGTTCGTGCTCCGCAACATCGCGGCTGTGAACTTCTACCTCTATGCGCAGGACTTCCCGATCGAGGGGCGAGGTCACACCGTTTTCCTAGGCGGCAACGGTTCGGGAAAGTCGGTGCTGCTCGACGCGATCCAGATCGTGATGACCGGGATGAACAGGCGTTATCTCGATCTCAACAGCCGCGTGTCGGAAGGCGGCCGGAGCACCAGAACGATTCGTGAAGCCTGCTTGGGCCTCTTGGACGATGGGGCGGGCTATCAGCGCGACGCTTGCCTGACGTACATCGCGTTGGGTTTCGAAGCGGCTGACGGTTCTAGGCGATGCACTGCCGGCGTCTGTCTCGAAGCCAAGGAGGCGGTCAACGAGGAATCCGTTCTTGGATTGTTCATCGTCGAGGACAAGATTCTCCGCTTCAATGATTTCATCGAAGGGCGTCCCGACCGCTTCAAGGAGAAAGCATGGTCAAGCTTTCTCGACGAGCAGCGCCGCAAGGGCAATACGGTTCATACCTTCCAACGGCAAAGTAACCGCGCCTTTCTGCGGCAACTCTATTCGATCATCAACGCCAATGCCCGCGGCACTCAGCTCGACCCCGATCGGGCGCGCGCCGCCATGCGGCAGGCGTTGTCGTTCGACATTGCCCAGATCACCAGCGTCACTGATTTCGTGAAGCGGTTTCTGCTCGATGATATTCCCATCGAGATCGAGACCTTCCAAGCGCGCTATGCCACCTGGCGCGAGATGCAGAAGCAGATCGCGCGAGTCGAGGCCGAAATCAAAGTCGTCGATGCTATCCGCTCTCTGTCGGAACGCGTCATGGAAGACCAGTTTAATGTGCGTATGTGGGCCTATGGGGAGCACCGCGCCGAATATGATCGCTACGGCGAGGTCATTTCCCGGCAGCGCCAGGAAATTGCCAAGATGCAGGAAGAGCTCACCAGCACCCAAGCCTATCAAGAAACACTCGTCGACAGCATCGAATCCACCCGTCTCCGATTGAGTGCGCTGAAACAGCAGATAAATGGCACGCCAGCTTACAAGCAAGTTGAGGAAGCTCAGGCGGAGAAGGATCGTCAAGATGCTGTTCGCAGGACGGGCAATATCGAGGCAAAGCCGATCTTTGATGCATTGAAAGCCCTGCGCGAGGCGGGGGTGAGTGCGGTCTTTCCTGCCAGTGCCTTCCCCGCGGTTGCGGGATTTGTACAAGCCAATCTCACTTCGGGCGTGGTCGGTGACTATGGCGCGGACTGGCCAAAATCACCGCGCGAGATGGCGCGCTCTATTGCGGCGCTGCCACCTTTGGGAGACGCCCGAGGCCACGTCGAAGGGCTTTATCAGAGCGCTACCGCGGAGAAGGCACGCCTAGCCCAGACGGCTGAGGACGTTGAACGGCAACTCAAGAACTTGCGTTCGGGCGGTACTTACATGTCGAAGGAGACGCAGGACTTCCTGGCCGACATGGCGCGCATGAACGTACCGGCTCACAGTCTGTCGGAGGTGGCCGACGTCGCTCCGGACTTTGCCTCCTGGCGAGCAATCGTCGAATCGGTTCTCGGTGACTGGGTCGACGCGGTGATTGTGGAGCCACGATTCATGGATCGGGCATATGGCCATTTCGACGCCAACTACAAAGCCACGCGCACCAAACTCGTTCAGTCGGAAAATGTTACATCCCAGGACCAGGTCGTTCGATCCGGAACGCTGGCTGAGGTGGTGACGACGGACAACAGCTATGCTCGAGCCTTCCTCAACGTTCGATTAGGCCGAATCGTTCGTGCCCGGTCGGCAAGCGACATTCGCAAGGGCGATCTTGCCGCGTCGATGGACGGGAAGTACGCCCACGGTCGGGGCATCGAGTACCGGCGTCTCCAGGCGATTCCCCGATTGGGCAAATCTGTTCGCGATCAGCAATTGGCCCAGTTGACTCTGGAGCAAGAGGAATTGGAACCCAGACTGCGCGCGGCAAAGGACAAGGAGACACGTCTTCTGGCGGTGCTCGAGGCGCTTCGGCGCGCCGACACAGTGCTTGTCCTCAACCGGGCTGAAGCGCTCAGCATCCTGGGAAAAATGGAAGTCGCAGAGGCCGAGAGCAAGCGGCAGGCTGTGTTGATCGCGGAACTCGAAGCCAAATTGCCTCAAGGGGTGATGGAAGAAAAGCGGGAGAGCGAGGCTCTCCTGAAGGCCTACCAGCAGGAACAGCGTGACGAGAACGCCAAGGAAAGAGAGCTGATAGACAAGATAGGTCAACGACGAGGCGCAATGAACACCAACACCGACGTGCGCAAGCAGGCGGCGACCCAGGCGTACGAGGCCTTCCCCAATCTCGAGCTGCGTCGGCCGAGGCATGATCCGCCGGTCGGTCTGGAGCGATTTGTTGGGCGTGCGCGTGCCAGCTATAGGAAGGAACGAGCGGCCCGTGATCATCCGGCCCAGGTACGCATTTACTTTGAAGCGCTCCGCAAGGACAAGCGAGCGAGTCAACGGAGTGCTGTCAGCAGACTGATGGCGGCCGTGCAAGATTATGTTCAGGCCAATCCGGATCACCATCCGGGATTTGAATGGACGCAAATCATTGAAAGCGAGCACACCAGCACGCTCTACGATTGGATCAACCTACGCCACCGACATCTTACCGAGACGGTGCTGCGCAATTTCAAGGACCAGGTGGACAAGGCTGTCTTGGCCCTCGTCGAAACCATGGTCCACGACTTTCTCAGTCGTCTGAGCAGCAACATCGATTCCGTCGAGCGCACCAAGGACGACTTGAACCGTGCGCTACGCGGCAGCGTCTTCATGGGGGAGGCCTATCAGATCCGTCAGGAGCGGGACCAGGACAAGGAGACAATTCGCTATCTGATCGACCGCCTCGATATTGTGGCGCCCAAAGCCACGGCTCTCATGCAGAGTAATCCCAACCCCAGTGATCCGGATCAGGTGAAGATCAAGGAATTGATCGACATGCTCACGTTCGAGAACAGCGACGACTCTGCCCACCGCCGCCGGCTACATGAATTGGCGGACTATCGGAACTACTTTCGCTTCAGTATCGACATCTGTGATCCGGACAACGGCTATCGCAAGATCTCTGATCTCGAGCAGCGGCGGGGCAAGGCCAGCGGTGGCCAGAAGTTCGTGCCCTTCTACATTTGTCTCGGTGTCGCGTCGGCGTCGGCCTACCACAACCATCTCGGTGGTTCCAAAGAGGCACCGCCGCAATCGGCGCTTCTGCTCATGGACGAAGCGTTCGAGAAGCTCGATCCGGACAACATCTACAAGATCATCCGGTTCTACCACAGCCTGGGGCTCCAGCTTGTCATGGCCGCACCGAAGACCCATCAGGCGCTCTATCAGGAGACGTTCGATACCCTGATTTCCATCATTCGTCGCGGCCGCGCCATTCAGGCTACCCCTCAGCATTTCCATCCCGCCGCCCATGAGCTCCTGCGTGGGGAGAACCCCATGCATAAGCCGCGTTCCTTCTTCGAGGAGCGTGTCCAGCGTGAACGCGAAGATGCAGCCGAGTAGGGGGCTTACGGGTGAGGCGCTGCTAAACCTGCTGCTCGACCGCTTCGAGGCACCGCGAGCGCGCGCGCGCGATATCACTCAAACGATCGACTACACCCGGATCGGCGGGCCGGCTGCGCAAGACGAGTTTCATCGTGTCCTGCACGATGCGGAGCGGGCAGGCGGGATCGCCCTTGAACAGGCGCGGCTCGGTCGTTTCACCGGCGAGTTCGCGCGCGTTCGGCTTGTCGACGCAGACAAATTGTACCGATTCCTTGTGCGTTCACCGGCCGGCGAGATTGCCGACGTGGCGCGCCGGAGAATCGGCGAGACGATCCCCGATATTTTGGAAGATCCGTTTTTTGCGGAGGTGGAGCGTGAGGCGATTGCAGCCTGGAGGAGCAATAAGAGCTATCTTGGCCTTTCGCCCACCCAAGCGGACACTTTCATCACGGTAATGCGGTTGGCTCATGGGATCGTCCATCTTGCAGGGCGCGACGTCGATCATCGAACTTTTTCCCGTCGCGCCGTGAAAGATAGCAAGGCTTTGGAGCGATCCGAAGGCCGTGTCGCCCAACTGCTCAAGCGGCGGAACGCGAGACTGGCTGGTGACGAGTCACGGGAAATTCTGGAGGCCTCCGGCATCGTCCGGCGGGCTCACCTCCTTCAGGTGAAGGGCCCACTGCGCTTGTCGTCCGACGCCCTTACGATCGAGGGAACAGGGGAGATGTTCATTGGCTTGCCATGGGCAGCGGCCCAGCAAGCAACGTTGATGAAGCCAGTCGACTACATCATCACCATCGAGAACCCGACCAGTTTCTGGCGCTACTGCACGGAGATCGGGGGGTGCTATCTCGCCTTACTGACCGACGGATTTCCGGCGCGAGACGTTCTTTCAAGCATGGTGCATTTGGTAAAAGCGGCGCGGAGCCTCACCGATGCGCCCATCTATCATTGGGGCGATATTGATGCGGGCGGTGTTCGGATTGCCGCACATCTCGAGGACGCGTTCGGCATTCCAATGTTGTTACATAAAATGCAGCCACCACTTGCCCTGGAGATGGGGGCGTCGTTGCAATCGCGCCAAGGCCTACAACGGCTTGCCACCAGACCCGGTGATATCGGCAATCTTGCTCGCTGGCTTTGTACAGATGAGGCAAAGGCGCTTGAACAGGAAGAGCTTGATCCTACGGCGCCGCGATCGCTTCATTGTTGAGGAGATCAACCTTGGTCTCGTTATCGGTCAGGATCATTCGTCCCCCCTTCCATGCTAGGCGGCCGTAGTGGCTCTTCTGTTCGCTACGCCGCCTTCTTCTCGCGATCATCCTGCAATCGGTCGAAGGCATTGCGGATCGCGAGTGACAGATTGATTTGGACGATCGTCACTGCGTCTTTCCGACCGTCGAGATATTCACGCTCAAGCTGCCGCATCTTCTCGGCGGACCGCGGGTCGATCTGGAAGTCGAGGCTATCGACTTCCTCATGAATGGGGACGATGCGTGCAGACGTCCCTCGGCCGATAATCCTGTAGTCAGGATTTGCTGGCAGGCCCTCTCGCGAGACGGGGGAATGCATCTTGATTTTCAATCCAAGGGAGTGCGTTAGCACAAACGCGTGGTCGGCGATCTCGATGATGCAATCACCTTGGATTGCAATCCCACGCCTATAAATCGTGGATCGGTTGCGCAGCAGATAGTGCAGCCAATAGTCTTGCTCAAAATCGAGGGGCAGATCTTTCGGCATCTCCCCCCAAGGTAGCCCTTTGTCTGGATTCAATTCACCGTAGAGATAGGCATTGAGGTTCGAGCGCAACTTGCCATAGCTCGCCCCATGATCGTCCGCAAATGCGGCCGCTAACCGGGCGGACACCAACAACTCAAATCCGGCGAGATGCAGGGCACCGACTAAGGCGGCATGCCCTAAGCCGGCGCTGTTGTAGGTTCGGTGACCGGCCTTTCCCAATCCATCGCCACACGGGCGAGGGGCAAGGTTCTGGTCCACCAGCAGCGCGAAGTTACGCGCGGGTAGGCCAGCGGCTACGGCGATCTCACGAGAGGTAAAGACTTCTGCAGCAGAACGACCAGGACGCGCCATATGCGGAACTTCCAGTAAGTGAAAGTTATAACTTTCACATACTGTTAGTTTCGTCAAGCCCAGGCGACAAGGCCGACAGACCCACGGCTGGCTGCACACATTGAATTAAATAGAGCGTTATTGACGAGAGTGAGCACCAACGGGCATCCGGTGCGTGCAAACGCCCTCAATCGACTTCGAGTAGTTACTGAGTTGGGCGCAAGCCGGCCGGTTTGCCGTCTCGAAGCACTAGGCCAAGGCGACAGAAGGGACCTGGCGGCATTCGGCGGGAGTAGCGATGAGATCGGGCCAATCGGCTTGCAAGGGGAATCGCGTACCGTTGCCCAAACGTTGACGATGAGCGAATACCGCCTCGGAGTTGGTCGGACGAACCTATGCGGCAGCTTGGAGAAGCAAGTTAAGCTGGTTGCGCTCCCCCGCAACCAAAAGAACGGGCCCACTGTCCCATCCGGACGGTGGGCCTTTTTTGTTTTGGCTACACCGTCAGACAGTGACCAGCGCGGCGGAGGCTGCGGGAACGTCACCGGGAAGAAGCTCTTCGGATTCGAGAAGAACGGTGAGAACATCGTCCCATGTGAGCCGGCGGCACGCGGGAGGCAGCTACGATGTATCGGCGATCGTTGATCCGGACTGCGGCGGCAGGAGGGCTGCTGTTCCCCTTGTCTTCTGTTGCGACCCGGGCCCAGTCACCCTCTTCTCCGTCCTTCCCTTCCAAGCAGCTCAGGGTACTCGTCGGCTTCGCGCCGGGCGGCGGCGGCGACATCGTGGCGCGAGTACTCGCAGCCGAGCTGACCAAGAGCGCGGGCCTGTCGGTCCTGGTCGACAACAAGCCCGGCGCCGGCGGCAATATCGCGACCCGCGAGATGCTGCGCGCGCCGCCTGACGGCCATACCGTATTGCTGGCCACGCTGGGCATGCTGACAGTCAATCCCTATGCCATGAAGGATGCAGGCTACGACCCGCGGACCGATATTGCACCGATCTGCCTGGCGGTCGATTTCTCGAATGTGCTGGTTGTTCATCCCAGCGTTCCGGCCAGGACGCTCGCCGAATACCTCGATCTGGCGAAGCGACCGGAAGGCATGGACTACGGCACTGCTGGCGTCGGCAGCGCCGGCCATCTCGCTGGTGAACTCCTGAAAGCCAGAAGTGGCGCGCGACTGAACCATGTGCCTTTCCGCGGCGGCGCGCCGGCCATGAACGATTTGCTGGCAGGGCACATTCCGTCGCTGATCGCGAGCGCCCCTACCGCCACCGGCTTCATGCGCGAGGGCCGCATCCGGGCGCTCGCCGTCACAGGCGCGAAGCGATCGCCGTTCGATCCCGAAATACCGACCATTGCCGAACTGGGCTTCCCCGGCTACGCCGCCACCAACTGGTATGCCGCCGTGGTCTCGTCGAAAGTACCACCCGACGTTATAGCGACGCTCAATACGCTCGTGACCAGGGCGCTGGCGGCGCCCGAAGTTCGGGCGGCCTACGGCCAGCAGGGCATGGAAACGCTGGGTGGGACCACGGCCGACGCCGCAGGCCACATTGCCCGCGAGACCGAAATTTGGAAGAAGCTGATCGCCGACTCGGGGATTCGCTTGGATTGAGCGCGCGCCAGATCTTCCGAGTGCGAAGAGACCCTTCTCCGATACGTGCCCCCGTCGGCCTGGCGACCAGATTCTGGAACCTACGAAAAGCCGTCAACGTCTACGACTACCGAGCGGCGAAATAGCCGTGCAGCGAGTACGGCACGTGGTGCGTCAGCCGGCCGGTGAATAGCGGTCGGGCGGCGAGATCCCGCGCATCGAGCCCCACGATTGAGGTGAGCTCGCTCGCCGTATCGAAGACAAGTGTTACCACGACACCGTCATCCTCGGCGGAACCGGTCGCGATGAACATCGGTTCGCCGGGATAGCCGTTCGGCCCAAAATCGTGGCGCATCACTTGGCCGGTCTCGAAGTCGATGCGTGCGAGCTGCTGCTGCAGCCCCTTCGTGCGATCCGCCGGATTGCAGGCGATGTAGGCATAGCGCTGGCGGCGTCCCGTCCAGGCGGGATTGATGCGCGGGAACTCGTTGGCCGTGCCGGTGTCGAAGGTCTGCTTCTCGAGCTTGCCAGTCGGGAGGTCGATCCGCAGACGCATCAGCGTCGCCATGCCGGCGGCCGGCCATTCCGAGCACCAGTAGTCACGCAGCGCCTGGCCGATGGTGCGGTAGTCGGGATAGCGGGCGAGGTCGAGCACGACCGCGCCGTCCTCCTCGAAGCCGTTGGCGAAATGGAACTGGAAGAAGGGCTCGATCTCGAGGGTGCGCGGCGCTTCGCGGCCGTCGCGCGGCACCAGGATCAGCAGGGTGGGCTTGCCGCCCTCCCAGTGCAGCGTGTCGTCGAAGCTCGCCAGCCCCAGCATGAACTTCACCGGGCGCACCAGGACCGGCCCGACGCAGAAGACGAGGTGGTGCTCGGTCAGCACGAAGTCGTGATTCATGACCGGCCAAGGCAGGGTGACCGGCGGCAGGCGCGTCACGATCCCTCGTTCGAGCCGGTAGGGCGTGAGCATCGTCTTGGGCCCGTAGTCGATTCCGAAGTTGAACAGCTCGCCGGTCGCCGGATCGATACGCGGATGGGCCGAGAAGGCCTTGATGGTGCCGTCGCGATCGTCGAGGCCTTTGGTCTCGAGCGTCGCCGGGTCGAGCTCCCAGGGCGGGCCGCCCTCCCAGAGCGACAGCAACCGGCCGTTCTCCATCACGACCGACGTGTTGGACACGTTGCCGGGCTGGCGGAACGCATTCCCGAAAATGCCGTAGGGCCGCATCTTGCCGAAGCCGCGATGCACGATCTTTCCGGCCTTCGTCTCGTCGAGATAGTTCTCGGTGCGGACGTAGCGGTTCCTGTAGTGCACGCCGTCGTCTGCGAAGCGGATCGCCGAGATCATGCCGTCGCCGTCGAACCAGTGCGGAAACCACTCGCCGGCGAGCTCGTTGCGGCCCGAGCCGTTGCGATAGAGCGTGCCGCGCAGGCCTGCGGGCACCGCGCCCTCGAGCTCGACGCGATCGTCGTGCTCGGTCTCCAGCGAGCGGAAGCCCGCACTCCAGGGGAAGGGCATCGTCATGGTCAGCGGCATATCACGGGCACCATCGCGTTGGCGAAGGCGCGCAGCTCCGACGTCTTGATGCCGATCCGGGCCCGGATCGCGATCGCGTACATGATTGCGCCGGCCATGCGAGCACGCGCCGCCGGGCTCGGATCGCGCGGCAGGTCGCTCGCGGCAAAGGCGGTCTCGAGGCTCTTCTCGATGCCCGCCAGCAGCTCGGCCGCCACCTCGGCGATGCGCGGATGGGTCGGCGCCTCGACCGCCGCGGTGCCCACGATCATGCAGCCCGGCCGATCGGGCGGCGCGGTGTAGAGATCGATCGAGCCCATGTAGACCGCGGTCAGCCGCTGCTGGATCGTGCCCGGTCCGCCGAGGACCGCGTCGAGCGCGGCGAGGCTGCGCGTGCCGTAGAAGCGCAGCGTGTGGATGTAGAGCTGCTCCTTGTCGCCGAACGCGGCGTAGAGGCTGGGCCGGTTAAGGCCGGCCGCGTCCGAGAGCTCGTCGAGCGAGGCGCCGGCGAAGCCCTTGGCCAGGAACACACCGCGCACGCGCTCCAGCACCTGGTCGGGATCGAAGGAGCGGGGCCGCCCGCGGGGGCGCTTCGTTGTTTCTGTACCGGTTCGCATAATTATCCTTGACGGCGCTCTGCGGCGCTATTTATGTACTGCATCGCACAATATTAAGGAGGATGCGATGGAACTCTTTGCCTCACCACTGGCGTGCTCTCTGGCCTCGCATATCACGGCCGTCGAAGCCGGTCTGCCGGTCAGGATCCGCTTCGTCGAGAACAAGAAGACCGACGACGGCGGCGACTATCTCGCGATCTCGCCGAAGGGCTACGTGCCGGCCCTGCGCCTCGACGACGGCCGCATCCTGAACGAAGGCCCGTCGGTCCTGCAGTACCTCGCCGACCGCAAGCCCGAAGCCGGCATGGCGCCGGCCTGGGGCACGCACGAGCGCTACGAGCTGATCGACGCGCTCAACTACCTCTCGACCGAGGTCCACAAGCGGATCTTCGCCAACGTGTTCTCGCAGACGGCGGCGGAGCCCACCAAGGCGGCGGCGCAGGCGCTGATGGCGCCCACGCTGGACTACCTCGCCAAGCGCCTCGGTGATCGCGACTATCTGGTCGGCACCAGCTTCACCGTGGCGGACGCCTATTTCGTCACGCTGCTGAACTGGTTCGCCTTCGTGAAGGTCGACCTCGCCAAGTGGCCGACCATCAACGCCTACTACCAGAAGCACCTGCAGCGGCCCTCGGTCGCGAAGGCGATGGGCGTCGAAATGGCCGAGCGCAAGCGGCGCGCGGCCTGAGTATCCGAGGATCAGGCGGGCCCTTGCCCGCCTGACTTTCTGCCGATTTCTTGGATTGCGTCTAACAATCGATCGCTTTAGACCGTGACGCATGGAGGCTTTCATGCGTTTCGTCCTGGCCGCGATCCTCGCGCTCCTTCCGGTCGTGGCGTCCGCGGACGCGCTCTGGCTGGAGATCGGCCCGGCCGGGATGGAGCTGGTCTACGGCGACTTCGGCGAGAACCAGCGCGACGGCCTGCTCGGGCGTCTGGAACGGGCGCCGGCGGCCAAGACGTTCGGCCCCTCGGGCGAGCAGTCCCTCAAGCTCGAGAAGCGCGGCGCGGGCTATCAACTGCGCGGCCTGTCCGTCGATGCCAATGCCGTGGTCGCGGAGCAGGCCTGGATCGTCGAACGCAAGCAGGACGACAAGCCCGTACGCACGCTGAATCGGCTCGCTGCCCGCTATGCCGCCGAGCTGTCGGAGCAGCAGCCCGTCATCCCGCTCGACATCGTGCCGACCGGCACGGCGGGCCAGTTCCGCATCCTCTACGACGGCCAGCCACTGCCGAACGCGCTGGCGAGCGTGACGACCGAGTCCGGCTGGAAGCGCGACGTGCGCACGGACCAGGCGGGCCTCATCGAGATCCCGATGCCGTGGAAGGGGTTGTATCTCATCGAGGTCGGCGTGGCCGACAACTCGCCCGGGGTGATGGGCCCCGAGGCCTATGACGGCATGCGCCTCGTGACGACGCTGGCCTTTCGGGTCGCGGTAGGAATGGACGGCCCGTCGCGGGCTGCGGCGACGTCCCGCCGTTGATCAGACCACCTTCTTGTTGAGGACCGCGAAGCGGTCCTTCGGCGCCTTCTCGCGCGCAGCCGGCCCGTAGGTCCCCATCTCGATGCGATGGGGAATGGTCAGCATGTAGTTCTTGAAGGCGTTCTCCATTGCCTGCCGCCAGCCCTGCGCGTCCTGGGTCTCGTTGACCGACGCCTTGGCGAGCTTCAGCGCATAGGGATCGCGCTCGGCGACGCGTTGTGCGAACGCCATGGTCTCCGCCTCGAGTTTCTCACGCGGCACCACCCGGTTCACCAGGCCGAGCCGCTCGGCCTCGCGGGCGCCGATGAAGTCGCCGGTGAAGAGATATTCCTTGGTCTTTCGCGGCCCCAGCTCCCAGGGCATCGAGAAATACTGCACGTGGCTGCCGCCCCACTTCACGGCGCGGTCGGCGAATTGTGCGTCTTCGCTGGCGATGATGATGTCGCAGGCCGAGGCGATCATCAGGCCGCCCATGATGCAGTAGCCCTGGACCTGCGCGATCGTGGGCTTCGGCAGGTCGCGCCAGCGCATCGTGTTCTCGAAGAACCGCTCCCACAGGCGCCGGTACTCGCCCTTGAAGCCGGGCTCGAGCGGCGTCTTCTTCTGATCCTCCATCTCCTGCGGGCTGCCGAGATCGTGGCCGGCGGAGAAGTGCTTGCCGGCGCCGGCCAGGATGATGACCTTCACGGTGCTGTCTTCGACAGCCGCGGCGAACGCGTCGTCCAGCTCCTCGAGCAGGATCCGGCTCTGCGCGTTCAGCACCTCGGGCCGGTTGGTCGTGATCGTGCGCACGGCGCCGTCCTGCGCCTGGAGCAAGGTCGAATAGCTCTTCATGCCGCCACCTGTGCCGGATGGTGCAGGTCGGCCGCGAGGCCGTTGCCCATCAGGTCGATGAAGTTGTCGCAATAGAATTTCTGCTTCTGCGCCTCGGTCGTGCCGGCTTTCTCCATCGACGCCTCGAAGCGCTTGATGGGATGGCGGCCGCCTTCGACATGCGGGTAGTCCGACGAGAAGAGGCACACATCGTCCCCCGTGTTGGCGATGATCCAGCCGGCATCCTCGTGCGGGTAGGGGGTGACGCGGACCTGGCGCTGCACAAATTCGCTGGGCTTCAGTGACATCTTCTGCAGCCGCTCCTCGTTCTTGTAGAAGGCGTTGTGGGCTGAATCCATGTTGCGCATCCAGCCCGGCACCCATGACGCGCCCTGCTCGATGACGCCGAACCTGAGCCGCGGGAAGCGGTCGAGCACGCGGTCGACCACCAGCGCCGTCAGTGCCTTCATCACCGGATAGGCGATCGCCATGTAGTCGATCGACTTGAAATTGTCGTCGCCGCCGTGGAAATCCGGCACCGGCGGCAGGCCGTTGTTGAAGTAGGCCTCTTCCAGGAGCTTCCCGCCGCCACCGACATGGAACACGATCGGGAGCCCCGCCTCCTGGGCGATCGCCCACAGCGGGTCTAAGCCGATATGGCTCGGCGAATGATCGTCCGGGCAGCGCGACGGGATCATCAGCGCCTTCGCGCCCATGTCGATCGCCTCGCGCGCGGCTTTCTCCGTGCGCTCGAAGTCGATCAGCGGCACGTAGCCGGTCGGCAGCAGACGGCGGTCGACCGAGCAGAACTCGACCATGTGCCGCGTGTGGGCCCGGGCCACGGCATAGGCGAGCTCGGCGTCGCCCCCGCCTTCGAGCACCGACGAATAATTGAGTAGCGCCGTGGTGAACATGAGCTGGCTGGCGAAGCCCAGCAGGTCGATCGAGCGCGGGCGGTCCTGCCGCACCGACGAGCCGAGCGCGTCCCAGTTCTTGGCGAGCATGATCTGCTGTTCGTCGAAGTCGGCCTTCGGCACGGCCTTCAGGCGCGTGCTGTGGAAGCCCTCGTGGCGCGGAAAGAGAACGGCATCGGTCACCGTCGCGCGGTGCTTGGCCTCGAGATGCTCGTCGAGGAAGCCCGGCACCTCCATGATGTGCGCATCGGCGTCGTGAATGACGCGACCCGTCGCGTAGGGCATTGTTTCCTCCGGTGATCTTCTCGTTTTGGGCGAGCTTATCATGAGCATCGACGTTTCCCACGCGGTCCAGGCCCTCCTGCAGGCGCGCCGCACCGGCACCCAGGTGGCGCCGCCCTTCGCCCTGCCGGATCGCGCTGCGGTATACGCCATCCAGGACGGGGTGGCGCGCGCGACCGGTCCCGTCGCCGGCTGGAAGGTCGGCGCGCGCACGCCCACGGCCGAGCCCAATCCGGCGCCTTTGCTCGCCGGCGCGCTCGTGGCCTCGCCGGCCCGCTTCGACGGCAAGACGATGCACATGATCGGCGTCGAGGTGGAGATCTCCTTCCATATCGTGCGCGACATTCCCGCACGTCGTGCGCCGGTGTCGCGCGACGAGGCGCTCGCCGCCGTGGGCGACGCTTTCGTCGGCATGGAGATCGTCGACACGCGACTCGCGAACTTCGAGAAGGCCGATCCCGAGTGGCTGCTTGCCGACAATCAGATGAACCACGCCCTGGTCGTCGGCAGCTCGTTCAAGGAGTGGAGCTCGCGCGACTGGGCGAACTTGCCCGTGAAGCTCGTGATCGACGGAAAGACGGTGGTCGAGCAGAAGGGCGGCCTCGGCGCCGTCGATCCGGTGCGGCCGCTCGCCTGGATGATCGACCACGCCGTGCGCGAGAGAGGCGGCATCCGCGCCGGCCAGGCGATCACGACGGGTTCGTGGACCGGCCTGCGCTATTTCCTGCCGGGCACGAATGCGCGGGGCGAGTTCGAGGGCCTGGGATCGGTCGAGGCGTCGTTCTGAATTCTTCCGGACCGCGCGCGTCCCGCGCGCGGTCCGGAAGAAATGAAGGCCTAGTAGTACCAGCCCGGATACGGGTAGCCGCCCCAGGGACCCCAGTCCCAGTCGTTCATCGCGTTCTCGTCGGCGGTCATCTGCTGCTCGTCGGCCAGGTTCTTCTGGAAGACGTTGTTGCGGTAGGTGCCGTAGGCGGCCTGGTTGCCGACATAGATGCACACGCAGACCGTCGGATCCGGGTAGACGTAGAACACCTGGCCGTTCTTGATCTCGCGCGAGAACTTGTGCGGTGGCAGGTTCTTGAACGCCGCCTGGCGCTGCGGCGTGTTCGCGGGCACGAACTTGAAGCCCGCCGCGACCATCATGTCTTCCTTCTTCGCGATCACCTGCTGGGGGTTCTGGCAGGCGGCGGCGGCAACGCACAGGCCGAGAACGGTGGCGACTTTGGCAATCCGGATCATCAATTCCTCCGTGTCATTCCTCTGTCAGGAGCCCGACCATTTCGGCGCCCGCTTCTCCAGGAAGGCCGCCATGCCCTCGCGGAAGTCGGCGCTACCGTAAGCCAGTCTGACGAGATCGTCGATATTCTCCTCGCCCATCCGGGCCTGCAGGCGGCGCAAGGCCTCCTTGGTGACCCGCATGGTGATCGGAGCGTGTCCGGCCAAGGTGCGGGCCAGCTCCTCGGCGCGCGCATGCAGGGCAGGGACGTCCGGCAGCAGCTCGCTGACCAGCCCGCAGGCGAGCGCCGATGGCGCGTCCATCAGCTTGGCCAGCAGCAGCATTTCCTTCACGCGCTGTGGGCCGAGCAGGGCGACCAGCCTTGCATAGTTGGCCATGGACAGGCAGTTGCCGAGCGTCCGCGCGATCGGGAAGCCGAACTGGGCGGTCGTGGCGGCGATCCGGAAGTCGCAGACCGCGGCGATCGCGGCCCCGCCGCCGGTGCAGAAGCCTGCCACCGCGGCGATGGTCGGCACGGCGCAGGCCTCGATCTCGCCCACGATGCGATCGATCTTCCTCTCGTAGGCGATGCCGTCCTCGCCGCTCTCGAAGCTCCTGAACTGGGCGATATCGGTGCCGGCGGCGAAGGCCTTGTCGCCCGCGCCGGTGACCACCAGGGCCCGGACCTCGCCGGTCCTGCCGACGCGGGCGCAGATCTCGGCCAATCCTTCATACATGGCGAAGGTAAGGGCGTTGCGCGCCTGCGGCCGGTTGAACGTCACCCAGCCGATATCCCCGCGCTTGTCGTAGAGCAGTTCTTCGGTCATTGCAGTGCCCACCATGGCATTGGATCGGCTCCTCAAGGGATTCGCGGATTTCCGGCTGGGCTACTATCGCGAGCATCTCGACCTGTTCGAGAAGCTGGCGACGGAGGGCCAGAGCCCCAAGATTCTCATTGTCGCCTGCGCCGACGCCCGCGTCGATCCCGGCATCCTGACGCAGACCAGGCCCGGCGACATCTTCACCGTGCGCAACGTGGCGGCCATGGTGCCGCCGGCGCAGTACCCGCCCGACAAGCGCCATCACGGCACCTCGGCCGCCATCGAGTTCGCGGTCCGCGGCCTCGGCGTCGAGCACATCGTTGTGCTGGGCCATGCGCTCTGCGGCGGCATCGGCGCCCTGGTCGACGGCCGCGCGGGCGCCTACGCCGACTACGACTATCTCTCGACCTGGACCGCCATCGCGCAGGACGTGCGCGACCTCGCCGTCAGGGAGCTGGCGGACAGGCCGCGCGAGGAGATCGCGCGCGCCGTCGAGCAGGCCGCGGTCGTGAACAGCGTGAAGAACCTGATGAGCTTCCGCTGGGTCGCCGAACGCGTCGCCGCCGGCACCCTCGTGCTGCATGCCTGGTGGTTCAACCTGGCCGAGGGTCAGCTCTACGCCTTCGATCCGACGGCCGCCGCATTCGCGCCCGTGGTCGGCGTCAAGCTCGACGCCGCCGTGACGGCACGCACCGCCCTGTCGGCGATCGCGCCCGACCGTTTCGTGGCGGCCGTCGCCGGAAAGAAGCCAGCTTTCTGATCTCCTCCCCTTGGCGGACTCCGCCAAGGGGAGGTGTCGGCGTCTTACGCCGACGGAGGGGTAGGCGCAGTCGAAGACGCGTGCCCCCTCCGCCCGCTACGCGGGCACCTCCCCCGCGCGGCATCCGCGCGGGGGAGGCAAGCAGAATTAGCTCGCCAGCGCCTGGATCGCCGCGTCGACGCCGCCTGGGGCGAAGGGCACGCCGGCGGTTTTCATCGCGAGCTCGGTCGTGGCGAGGCAGCC
>CAYRBQ010000004.1:0-6860 GCA_964422305.1 uncultured Reyranella sp.
GAGCACTACCTTGACACGGTAGGGGTCACAGGTTCAATCCCTGTCGCGCCCACCACTTTTTCCTCGCTGATACTGTCCGTAACGCCCGAGCGGGGCGTAACCACTCAGTTGCACCACACGCTGGCGCCCATGGGCGTGCAGACCACCGGCTGCCGCCGGGGCTGCTGGAAGGTGTAGTAGGGGCCCCCGCCCCCGGCGCCCGCGGCCGAGAGCGCCGCGCCCACGGCGTCCCAGTCCTCCCTGGCGCAGCCCGCCAACAGCACGCCCGTCAGGGCGAGGATCACGAATCGCATCACAGCACCTCCACCGCTTCGCGTTGCGCCTCCGGCACGTGCTTGCCGTAGACCTTCTCGATCGTCGCCGCGCTAGTAGCGGTCGCGCCCGCTACCTTCCAGATCGGCACGCCGCGGCGCAGCATGTGCGTGATCGAGGTGTGCTTCAGCACGTGCGGCGTCAGGCCGGCGATCCCCGACCGCGCCGCCAGCGTCTCGAAGGCCGCCCGGATGTCGCCCGGGTGGTCGAGCACGTAGACCGCCTCGTCGCCGGCCTCGCGCCGCGCCCGTTCCAGGCACTCCCGCAGCTTCGGGTGCATGTGCGCCACGCCGCGCCGCTTCTTCGTCCGCTGCCGGCCGGGTTCCTCGAAGTCGATCGTGCCGAGCGTCCAGTCCACCCGGTCCCAGGTCAGCCGGGTGATCGCCGTCTTCCGGCGCGCCGTGTAATAGGCCAGGTGCAGCCACCGCTCGACCCGCGACAGCCGCCCGTCTGGCCGATGCTGGGCCGCCAGGGCGAACAGGTGCGCCACCTCGTCGTCCGTCAGATACCGCTCCCGCCGCGGCCCCTCGGCCGGCAGGGTGATGGTCGGCAGGTCGGCGCGCGACAGGCGCCCCTCGGCGACGGCGTGGTTCAGCGCGGCCACCAGGGTAATCAGCTCGCGCCGCACGGTGGACGCTCCCGCCCGCTGCCCGATCTCGCCGGCGGCGCGCGCCGCCTCGTAGGCGCGCACGTCCGTCTTCCGGATCCGCGCCGGCGCCATGTCGCCGAAGTGCGCCTCAAGGTGGCGGCGGTGGATCTCGGCGGTCCCCTGCCCCACCACCTTCCGGTGCACGTGCTCGGTGAAGTACTTCGCCAGGATGCCGCGGACGGAGCCGGCGCTGCCGGCATCGGCCTCGCGCTCTACGTCCTCAACCCAGGCCGCGAGGAAAGCCGCCGCAGCAGCCGGGTCCGTCTCGCGCGTGCTGACGCGGCGGCTGCGGCCGCCTTCCGTCCAGCGGATCTCGTAGATGCCCCGCTCGTTGCGCTCGAGCCGGCGTCCTCGGTTCGGTCTCGGCACAGCCCTGCCTCCTTGATCTTCTCCACGTCCGCGGCCAGCACGCGCACCGGGCGCCCCGCGATGTAAGCCAGGCGGCCGGCGCGCCGGAGCCGCTGGATGGTCTTTGCCGAGCAGCGCAGCGCGGCCGCGGCTTCCGCTTGCGTCAGGAGTCGTCGCTGCCCTTCCGGGCCTCCTGCAGCAGCAGCATGATCTTCGAGGCGGTCTCGAAGGGGAGCGACTGGTTCAGCCGCACGAACAGCCTGCCTGGGTTCGCCGGGTCCTGGCTGATCTCCATGGTCGGCGGCTCGGCCGCCACCGCCGGCGCCGCGAACCGCAGCCGCTCGCGCACCGCGCCTGGGTCGAGCTCGGTGGGGTCGACCTGCAGGGCCCGTGCCAGTGACATCAGGATCGGCGGCTCGGGCAGCGTCATCCCGCGGGTGTAGCGGCTCATGCTGTCGCGCCCGATCCCCGCCAGCCTGCACACGTCGGCCTGGCTCAACCCCAGCTCCAGCATCCGGCTGTGCAGCGAACGCTGCAAATGATCCAGCCGCGCCTGCCGGTCCATCCTCGCGGCCGGCCCGTCGTTGTTCGCTGCCGAGACCATCATTTCCGTATCTCTCTGCTGTATCCCCCCGCAGTATCAGCACCGGTTGTCCGTCTCCGTCAACCCGGCGCATACGCCGGGTGAATTAACCTGTTGAGAGGTCGCGGAAACGGCAACGCCCATTTCCGCCAGCAGACCCAGCGCACGGTTGCGCAGGGGCGACGCGCCACCACACGCCAGTTGCAGGATGTATACGCCCGCCGCGGCCCGGCTCGCGGCGTCGCTTCCGAGGCGCAGCGCGCGGGCCGCGGACCAGAACGCTTTGGTGTCGGTCTGCTGATCCACGTCCGGACTCTCCGTTTCGCGCTGACAGGTGCAATGTTGCGGGTTTCACAGGCGCGTGTCTAGTGGTATTGCAATCCGTATGAGCGATGACAGACCGGATACCGTCGCAGGTTACGGTAAGCGCCGACCGATGCAATTTCAAGACGAAGGTGCGCGGTGGTTGGCTTCGCGTCGCCGCGCTCTACTCTGCGATGAGATGGGTCTAGGGAAAACATGCCAGGCCATCATTGCGGCAGATCAAGTCGGCGCCCGAGACGTGTTGGTCGTGGCGCCGGCGTCAGTGTGCCCCGGATGGCTACGTGAATTCGCGGTCTGGAGTTCGGTCAATCGACCAACACGGCAGATGTTCGGTCCAGCCGATGCCGACGGCGAGGGAGTGCGGGTCATCTCCTATGACCGGGCCCGGGATCCGGCGATCCTGAACGCCCTGCGCAGCCGCCGGTGGGACCTGCTGGTGTGCGACGAGGCCGACCTGCTGAAGAACCGCTCGGCCGCGCGCACGCGGGCGGTGCTGGGTGAGCGCAGCGACGAGGTAGGCGGGCTGGTGTCCTGTGCGCACCGGGCCTGGGGGCTGACCGGGACGCCGATGCCGAACAGCGTCGACGAGCTGTGGGCGCCCCTGCGCATCTTCGCGCCGGACGCCCTGGGCGACCCGCCGATGTCCTACTGGACCTTCCGCAAGCGCTACTGCGTCGAGGTGCCGATCGGCCAGGGCCGGTCGAAGGTCGTCGGGAAGCGGCACGTGGACGACCTGCGCAGCCGCCTGGCGCCGCACGTCCTGCGCCGCCGCATGGACGACGTGCTGCCCGACCTGCCGCCCATGGCGCACGAGGACTGGCGGCTGCACCCCGGCGCCGGCGCGGCGGAGCTGGCCGCCGTGATCGGCGCCGACCCGGAGCTGTCCGCGGCCGCCGATGCGCTGCTTGGCGCGACCCTGGTGTTGACAGAATCCGAGCTTGCAACACTTGTCGGACAGGTGCTACAGACAATGAGCACCGACAGCGTGAGCCGGCTACGCCGGCACACAGCGGCCATCAAGGCCCGCGTGCTGGCGCCGGCGCTGGTCGCCGAGTTGGCAGGGACGGAGGAGAAGCTGGTCGTGATGGCCTGGCACACGGAGGCGCTGGACACGCTGCAGGACGCGCTCGCGCCGTTCGGCTGCGTGCGCCTCTCGGGCGACACCCGGCCGGCCGACCGCCAGGAGGCGATCGACGCCTTCCAGACCGACCCCGGCACGCGGGTGTTCCTCGGGCAGATCCTCGCGGCGGGTGCCGGCATCACGCTGACCGCCGCCGCGGAGATGGTCTTCGCCGAGCTCTCATGGTCGCCGCGCGACAACGCGCAGGCCGCCAGGCGCATCAGGCGCATCGGGCAAGGCCGCCCGACCCGCGCCCGCTATCCCAGCCTCGCCGGCACGATCGACGAGGCGGTGATCCGCACTCTGCGGCGGAAGACGCAGGACATCAGAGAGGTGATCGAGTGAGCGAAACCGTGACCAAGCAGTTTCTCTACATGGTGCGGCCGGACGGTACCGTGGAGATCGACTGGGACTTCGATCGACCGAAGCTCGGGCGCGTGGCGGACATGCTCGACGACGAGCCGTCTGGCGCGAAGCTGTATTGGCTGACCATCACAACGCCGAAGCCGGTGCCGGACATCTCCGAAGTCGTCGTCACCGTCGAGGAGATCGGCGCGTGACCGTTAAGATCGAGATCGAGCTGCGCGAGGGCGAGTCCCTGCGCGCGAAGCTGGCGGGGGCTTTCCCCGACCTGTTCGGCGCCGCGCTGCCGCGCGTCACCACCCCGGCCGAGGACGCCGAGGTAGCCGGCCTGCCGCCGGTGCCGCAGGGCCCGCAGACCATGATGCTCGACACCGGCCCGGTCGCGCCGCCGGCGCCGGCCAAGCGCGGCCGGCCGCGCAAGGACAGCGGCCCGCAGCCGGAGGTGCCGGCGCCGACCTTCACCGTGCGGCGCTACGGCGGCGAGATCGAGGGCGAGTTCGCCGACAGCGGTCAGGCCATGGACGCGCTGCTCGAGATGATCCGGCTGGCGGGCGACTACGAGGCGCTGAAGTCGCTGGCCGAGCACAACCGCACCGAGGTGCTGACCTGGCCGAAGGAGCGCCAGACCGAGATCGCCGACGCCTACGAGGCAGCGGAGGCGCAACTGCAGGCCGGCGAGCCGGAGCCGGCCGAGCCTGACGCGCCCCCCGCGCCCGACCATCCGGTCTACCCCGGCCCGCACTTCGGGCTCGACAAGGCGCCGCTGACGAAGCTGACGCCGACCAAGGCCGACGCCCGCAACGGCATCCAGGCGCTCGTCACCGCTGGCGGCAAGGCGGCGTTCCAGGCCGCCACCGCCTTCTTCGCCGAGCTCGGCATGGAGAGCATCACGCCGCTGCCCGAGGAGGACCCGCGGCACGCGCAGATCGTGCGCTGGGTCGCGCCGCGGCTGGGGCTCGAGGTGGTGGGATGAGCGGCGACGTGGAGATCGCCACCGACACGCTCGTGGCGCAGTGCCACGGCGCGTCCCGCGGCGCCGGGTGGTGGGACAACACGGACGTGCACGGCGACCGGCACGTCGTTCCGGCGAAGCTGTGCCTCATCCACAGCGAGATCAGCGAGGCCATGGAGGGGCATCGCAAGGGGCTGATGGACGACAAGCTGCCGCACCGGCCGATGATCGAGGTGGAGTTGGCCGACGCGCTGATTCGCATCTGCGATCTGGCCGGTGCGCTCGGCCTCGACCTGGGCGGCGCCGTTTACGAGAAGATGGCGTTCAACGCACGCCGCGCGGACCACAAGCCGGAAGCGCGGGCGGCAGCCGGGGGCAAGACCTATTAGCCCCGCCCACGAGACCCGCGCGCACGCCGTCCTGGGGGCGTCGAGCGCGCACCGCTGGATGGCGTGCCCCGGCAGCATCCGCATGTCGGAGGGCGCCCCGGCGCGGTCGTCGGTCTACGCCGACGAGGGCACGGCCGCGCACCAGCTCGCCGAGCGCTGCCTGCGCATGGAAGGCGTCTACGGCCGGGCCGCGCACGCCTTCATCGGCGAGACCGAGACGGTGCGCAACACCGCCTGGGAAGTCACCGAGGACATGGCCGAGGCGGTCCAGGTCTTCGTGGACACGGTGCGCGGCGGCATGCAGCCGGGCGACACGCTGCTGGTCGAGAAGCGGTTCGACCTGTCCGGCGTGCACCCCGGCATGTTCGGCACGAACGACGCCTGCGTGATCTCGCCGGCGCGGAAGACGCTCTACGTCTTCGACTACAAGCACGGCAAGGGCCACGCGGTCGAGGCGATCGGCAACCCGCAGCTCCGCTACTACGGGCTGGGGGCGCTGCTGACGACGCCCGAGGCCGAGGGCATCTCGGACATCGTGCTGACGATCGTGCAGCCGCGGGCGCCGCACCGCGCCGGCCCGATCCGCCAGGAGACGATCAGCGTCTTCGACCTGCTGGAGTGGACCGGCGCGCTGAAGGCCGCGGCCGTCGCCACCGAAGCGCCGGATGCGCCGCTGCGCGCCGGCGAGTGGTGCACCTTCTGCCCGGCCGCCGGCGCCTGCCCGGCGCTGCGCGACCGCGCCCTGGAGGCGGCGATGGCGGACTTCGCCGGCGCCACCATCACGGTGCCCGCAGACCCGGGCGTGCTGACCGTCGACCAGATCGCGGACCTGCTGCGGCACGCGGACCTGATCGACGACTGGCTGGCGGCGGTGCGCGCGCACGCGCTGCACCTCGCGGAGAGCGGCGCCGCGGTGCCGGGCTTCAAGCTCGTGCCGAAGCGCGCCGTGCGGAAGTGGCGCGATGAGGATGAGGTCAAGCGGACGCTGCAGCGCGACTTCGGCCTCGACGATGGCGCGTGCTTCGCGCCGCCCAAGCTGCTCTCGCCCGCGCAGATCGAGAAGCTGCTGCCCAAGGACAAGCGCGGTCTGCTGGACGCGCTCGTCGTCAAGGAATCGTCGGGGGTCAACCTGGTCCCCGACACCGACCCGCGCCAGGCGAAGGCGCCGTCGGTCGTCACCGACTTCGCCGATCTCATCTGAAGGAGGGCCCCATGGCCGACCGCATCCGTCTCATCACCCCCGAGGCCACCCTGCACTGGGCGTACCTGTTCCGCGCCCGCGAGCCCAAGAAGGGCAGCGCGAGGGAGGCCATGTACATGTGCGATCTCGTCTTCACTCCCGCGATCATGCAGACGCCGGAGTTCCAGGCGATGCGCGACGCCGCGCAGAAGGTCGCCAAGGAGGCGTTCGGCGACAAGCTCGCCGGCCTGATCGCCGCCGACAAGTTCATCAACCCCTTCTGGAAGGTCGAGCGCAAGATCGACGCCGCGACCGGCAAGCTGCCGCCCGGCTACGAGGCTGGCGGCGTCTACATCACGATCAAGTCCAAGCAGCGGCCCGGCATCGTGAAGCCGGCGGGCGGCGGCTTCGAGCCGATCCTGGACGAGAACGAGATCTACCCGGGGTGCATCGTGCGCGCGTCGGTCGACGTGTGGGCCTACGACAACGAGAGCAAGGGCGTCAGCTTCGGCCTGTCGAACATCCTGAAGGTGCGCGACGGCGAGCGCCTGGGCGGCGGCCGGCCGGCGGCGCAGGACGACTTCGCCGCGCGGGCCGGCACCCTGGCGGCGGCTGCCGGCACGCCGGCCGAGGACATCTT
>CAYRBQ010000004.1:6870-27891 GCA_964422305.1 uncultured Reyranella sp.
GGCCTTCACGGATTTCCTGCGCTCGCCGCCTGCGAGCACGGCGCTGCCCGGCGATAGCTGGGCCAAGGAGCCGCCGCCGCGGGACACGGACCCGCCGACGCGGCCGAAGCCGATGATGACCCCCGACCGTGCGCAGGTGCTCGCCGCCTGCGTCACGGCCGCGGCGGCGGAGGCTCGGGGGGAGGCCCCCGAGCGCGTCGCCGACCACGCCTGGTGCATGTTCACCCGGCTGGTCGACCACGCGGCGGGGAGGGTCGGCTGATGCCCTACGACCCCATCGAAGGCGTGGTGATCCGCACCACTGATCTCGCCGTGCTCGTCGAGGACGACATCGGCGCGCAGACCTGGATACCGCGCTCGGTCTGCGAGGAAGGCGACAGCCTCGAGGAAGGCGACGACGACGTGCGCGTCGAGCGGTGGTTCGCCGAGAAGGAAGGATTGGCATGACGAACAACCCCGGCCCTGGCCACAACAACCCGCCGGCCGAGCCCGGCGGGATCGCCGGCGACCGCCTGCGCTCCATCGTCGAGCGCATCGAGCGGCTTGAGGAGGAGCGCAAGGCGATCGCCGGCGATATCAAGGACATCTACCAGGAGGCGAAGTCGGCCGGCTTCGACGTGAAGGTGCTGCGGCAGACGATCCGCGACCGGCGCCGCGAACCCGCCGAGCTGGAGGAGGAGGAGACGCTGCGGGACCTGTACCGCCGCACCCTCGGGCTGCTGTGACGGAGATCGCGGTCCAGCAGGGCGTGCCCGTCCCGCCGCGCACCAGCGCGGCGAAGGGCCGCAGCCGCTACCCCTTCGAGAAGATGGCGAAGGGCACGAGTTTCTTCGTGCCCGGCGCCAAGCCGGAATCGCTGCGGGTGCTGGCGTGGCGCCGCGGCGTCAAGCTGGGCTGGAAGTTCTCGGTGCGCGCCACCACCGAGGACGGCCAGGTCGGCGCACGGTGCTGGAGGGTGGGATGAACTGGCTGCACCTGGCGGTGATCGCCGTGCTGGTTTCCTGGGCGGCGACCTTCGGCGCCGTCTACGTCCTGTGGCGGGGCGCCTACGCCCTGGCGGCGGTGCTGTAGCCTACCACCCGCACCGCTCCCGCCCGTGCTCGTTGTGCGCGAGCACGGCGCGGGCGGTGGGGTCGGTCAGCGCGTCCCCCCGGCTGACGCGGATCGGCTTCCAGCCGCCGCACTCACTCCCCGCGGGACCACTCCCGCAAGAGCTCACCAGCAGCAGCACCATCAGGCAGGCGATCGACAGCGCGATCCGTCGCATCTCGGGACTCCCTCGTCTCGATGTCGCGCTGCCTTATAAGGGCCGCCGCCTCCTGCAGCCCGTCGGCTTGGCCGCGCAGATAGATAGCGTACAGCGCCGCCAGAACGGCGACGACGCCGAGCAGCACCCGGCCGACCGGGCTGAACAGGAGGGCGGGCATCAGGCCGCGCGCTCCCGGCGCCAGATCCACGCCACCGCCGCCACCGCGCCGGCCAGCGCCAGCGCGACGCCCACCTGCCACGGCAGGCCGGCCAGTGACGCCAGCGCCGGGCCCACGGCGCCAGCCACCGTCGCCGCGGTGCCGGCGATGCCGCCCGCCGCGGTGGCGCTGACGGGCTCCGCCGGCGTTGCCACGGGCACGGCGGCGCCGGTGACGTGCGCACCGCGCGACCACAGGCCCACCTCGGCCGCCCGCCGGTTCACGAGCCCCGGGAGGGTACGGCCGTTGTCCTTGACCCAGCGCATGAGCTGCCCGGGCACGGCGTCGTAGTCGCCGGAGTTGAGCCGTTTCAGCAGGGTGCTGGTGCGGAACGCCTCGGCGCCGACGTTGAAGACGAAGGACACCAGGGCGCCGAACTGGCCATCGGTCAGGTCCACCTTGACCATGCGCTCGACGGCACGCTCGGCGTCCCGCAGGTCACGCCGCAGCAACTCCTCGGCCGTCGATTCCAGGATGCGCATGCCGGGCTTGGCGGTCAGCGTGTGACCGTACCCGATCGTCCAGACGCCGCCGGTGTCCTGGTACGCCTCCAGCTTCAGCCCCTCCCACCGCTTGATGAGATCCAGCGCCTCCTTGTTGATTCTGCGGCTCATGGTTCGCTCCTCGTAGGGGGAAGCGACCGGGCCGAAGCCCGGCCGCTGCCGGATCACCAGATCGAGACCACCGAACCGTTCGGCGTCTCGATGACGACGGACGGCAGATCCTTGTCCTCGTCCTCGTCCTCGTCCTCGTCCTCGTCGTCAAAGTCGAAGTCCTCGTCGGTCTCGATCTCGTCATCGAGATCCAGGTCGTCGTCCGGCCCCGCCGGCATCGTGTCGTCGCTCATCGAATCACTCTCCTGCAGGTGCCGGCCGACCCCGCCGGCGAGGGCTACCGGGTCCGCTTGGCCCGGGATTCCAGCAGCAGCGTCAGGTAGCGCGCGCCGGCCGCCAGGCCGCTGAAGCAGACCATGCTGCCGTCCGCCGGGTCGCACACCGCGGCGAGGCTGTGGCCGCGCGACTGGCTGCCGTAACCGAGCTGCGCCGCGTAGGAGTCCAGCATCTTGTAGCCGCGCACCCGGGCGGCCCAGTACGTGCGGCCGCTGTGCTCATCCTCGTCCTCAAGCAGCGTCCAGCAGTGCTTGTGCCCGGCGACGTAGAGGTTCGCCCGCGCGCCCGAGAACATGGCGCGCTTCAGCGGGCCGTGCGCCTTGTTCCACTGGCTGTGGCCCGGGAAGTCGTGCGCCGCCGAGATCCGCCACTCCGCGCCGCCACAGGTCACCGCGAAGTCGGCCTTCCAGTCCTCGACCGGCACGCCGCCGGCCATCCAGCGCAGCGCGTTCCCCGAGCCCGACCACAGATCGTGGTTGCCCTTCAGCAGCAGCATCCATATCGGCAGCTTCAGCAGCCACTCCATGGCGCGGTAGGCGTCGCTCTCGGACGTGCGCTGCTGGCCGTAGAGGTGCCCGAGCCGGCGAGTCCAGTTGTTGATCCAGTCGCCCATGCCGACGCCGTAGAGCCGCGGCGTGGCCTCGATCAGCCGCAGGTCGGCGCGCAGTTGCGACAGGTCGCAGCCGTCGTCGTCGATGTGCGGATCGCCGACGAAGGCGAGGCCGAACGGCTCCTTGCCCTTCACGCCGAACGACATCCACTTCCGCGCGTCGGCCGCCTGCTTGCGCCGGCCGTGCTCGGCCTCGCGCCGATCCAGCCAATCCTCGATCGGCTCGTGCGGATCCGGCAGCACCGGCTTCGTCACCTCGGCCGGCTTGCCCTCAAGCGGCGCACGCCGGTGGTACTCGCGCATGCGGTGGTTGAAGGTGTTCGGGTTCACCCCCAGCGCCTTCGCGGCGGCCACGGCTGTGCCCTCGCGGGCGAGAGCGTCGGCCGCCTCCTGCAGCGCCGCCCACGAGAGAGGCGCTGCCGTCATCAGTGCTGCATCCCCTTGACCCAGGCCCATACCCCGGCCGCGGCGGTCAGGAAGGACGCCAGGGAGCCGAAGCCGAGGAAGCGCAGCATGACGATGCCGCCGCGGGCCTCATCGAGCGTGGTGCGCACGGCTTTGATGTCAGCGCTCTGCTGGTGAACGGCCCGCTCGAGCGCGTCCATGCGGGCCATGAGGGCTCCCAGGAGCCGGTCGTGATCGTCGCTCATGTCACTCTCCAGGCGGCGCCGCCTCCGGTTACGCGGTAGAGCTGGCCGACGGCGATTCCCGCCGCGGCCGCGGCCGCGTCGTTGGCGTAGGGTCCAGGCGGCGTGATGGTCGTGCCGGCGCTGCTGAACCGCGCCACTTCGGTCGCCGTGCCGCTGACCCACGCCTTGACGATCTCGGTGCCGACGATGCTGCCGCGCTCGCTCGCCGTAGCGCCAGGTTCGCGGTCGAACGCGACCTTCGCCTTCTGCGTCGCGGTGCCGGTGACGTTGCTGTCGTCGTACTCGCCGGCGAAGAAGTCGCTGTTGTCGGCCGCGGCGCCCTGCGCGATGATCCCGCTTCCGCGCCGGCGCGCGTCGAAGAACGCCGCGCCGCCGTTCACGATGTTGATGTTGGCGACGCTGCCCTCGAACTCGACGCCGAAGAAAGCCACGTCCTTGGGCGTGCTCAGGTCGATCTCGCAGCCGATACCCACGGACTTCCAGGCGCCGCCCTGCTGGCTGAAGCGCGTGGTCGTGCCGGCCAGCTTCAGGCCGATCTTGCTCGGGTCGTAGCGATCGAGCTCGCCGACAACCCCGCCTTCGTGCGACCACTTCAGCACCCAGTTCGCGGCGTCGATGTAGACGCCGTTGCCGCCCTTGCTGGTGCCCGACACCTCGGCGCCGTCGACGTTGAAGGCGTAGATGCCCCAGCCCGTGCGGTTGCCGGGCATCGCCACCAACTCGCAGTTGGCCAACGTCGCCGCCAGCATCGGCGCGGTCGCGGTCACGTCGAGAGTGAAGTCGTTCGCAGCGGTGCGCTTCGTGATCGCGTAGAAGCCCTCGCCAGTCACGCCGTTCAGCGAGATCAGCGCGAAATGACCGACCTGAAACGGCATGTTGATCGCGGTCTGCACGCGCAGCTTGCCGCCGTCGTCCAGCAGCGCGGTGACGGCGCTCGCCGCCCCGACCTGGAAGCTGAAGTCCGCGTTGGAGAGGAGCGTCTGCCCGGCCCAGGCCACGTCGAGCAGGTCGAACTCGGTGGTGCTGACCACGGTTGCGGTCCGCCGCTGGCCGGAGATGCCCGTAACGCGGTCGGACGCGATGCGCTGCCCGGTGGTCAGGCCGGCCGCGATGATGTCCTCGTCCGCCGTCAGGCGCACGAAGCCGCTGCCGTTGTCGGCAATAGCGGTCAGGCCGATCGTCTTCAGCTCGGCGGCGCCGTTGGTGATCGTGTTCTTCTGCTTGACGTTGTAGAAAGTCACGCCCTCGCCGCTGTTCTGGATGTCGATGAAGGTGTTGCCGTCGCCCCAGAGATCCATCAGGCGGATGCCTGGGGTATTGTTCAGGTAGAAGCAGCGGTTCCCGCCCCACACGCACAGGCCGCGCATGGTCACGCCGCGGCGCGCGTAGGTGCCGCTGGTCGCGCGGATGATAAGGTCGCCGGCCGCGGCGAGCGCCGCCTGCTTGTCCAGGCTCTCGGTGAAGGTGCTGTTCGGCGCCAGGCCGGGCCGGCTGACGCTGAAATTCTCCCAGGTGTTGTGGTGCTCGAAGGCGAACGACGCGCCGAGATCCAGCACGAAGCCGGGCTGGTCCCGCACGTCGAAGGGGTCGGAAGACCGCTCCCGCGGGTCGAAGAAGCACCCGGGCTCGCACCGGATGGTCAGATAGGGTACCGTCGTCAGTGTCGTGGCGATGCGGTGACGCCGGTTGCCCAGCACCACCGTGCCGCCGCCGTGCTTGGCCGCCAGGTAGGCGAACAGGGCGACGAAGCGCGCTCGCTCGTCGGTGGCCGGGTCGGCGCCGAGCGCGCCGCCGTGCGCGCCGACGGCGGCCGCGTGCACGATGAAGTCGGCCGGCACCCAGTACCCCGCACGGGGGCTGGCGTCCTGGATCCAGGTGTACCCGGCCGGGTCGCTCGCCAGCCAGGACGGCGTGGCGCTCTGCCACACCCACAGCAGGCCGCCGTTATCGCCGACGGTATCGCAGCCGTGCGTGTGCACAGAGGAGATGCTGGAGGGCACCGCGCCGGCCGACAGCAGGCCCCGCAAGATCGCCGTGGTGCTGTACGCGCGGGCGTCGGAGGTGATGTCGGTCAGCTCCAGCACCAGCACGCCCTGCGCGCCTGCGGGCAGCGCCGTGGAGGCGAGCCAAGTCAGCGCGATGCCGGTGCCGGACGGCACTGCCGTGAAAGCCGTCGGCGCGCTGTAGATGCTGCCCAGCGCGCTGATCTTGTGGTCGCCGCCCAGCACCTCCGCGGCGGCCACGCCGGCGGGGAGCGCCACCTGCAACGTCTGGCCGGCGCGGAGCCCCGCGGGCGGGACGATGAAGTGGGAGAGTGCGCTGCTCATCGCCGGTTCTGCCCCGCCCACAGATATGCGGCCCGGACGGTCTTGGCGGTGGTGTTGCGGCTGAAGGCGACGAGCACAGGCGTCAGCCAGGCCGTCGCGGTGACCGCATCTGCGAGCTCGCCGATGTACGCGCCGTCGATGAAGAACCGGGCGCGGCCGCCGACCGTCAGCTCGACCCGCAGCACATAGTCCGTGCCGCCGGCGGGCGTGACCGCGCTGGTCAGCAGGGCGGTGTCGACGTTGGCTTTGACCCCAAGGCAATGCCAGTTGTCGGTGTCCGCGGCAGAGTCGTGCAGGAAGCCGACCGCATCCGTGGCGTTGCTCACGATGGTCGTGCCGCTCAGAGTGAATGGTATCTCGAGGGCGCCGACCTGATCGGTAAGCCCGCAGAAGACGGCGATGCCGCCTTCGGCCGACAGCCGCACCTTCACTTCGAAGAAGGTGCCGCCGCTGTCGGCGCGGAACGCCAGCGCCCGATCGAGCTGCGCCCCGTTGTCGGCCAGTGTCGCCGGGCTCGTGGTGCCGAGCGTCAGCACCGCGTCGCCGTTGGCGACCGAGACCCCGGCGCCCACGTCCGTGCCGTCTACCGTACCCCACTGCGTCGTATCGAGCGCCCGGCCGTTGAAGTCGTCCAGGAACTCGTCGACCGCCGCGGCATTGACGCTGGGCGCGTGCCCGAAGGAGTGCGTCGCGTAGTCGTTGCTCTCGCTGGTGGCGATGCTGCCACGGATCGGCGCGTTCACCCCGCCGTCGTTGACCACCGTGACCGGCACGCCAAGATTTACGCGCACCGTCGACCCGCCCGTCTTCTTCGGCGCCGTGTTGGCGCGGAAGTGCGTGTTGTCGTCGACCCGGTTGCCGTACCCCTTCACGTAGACATCGGCGTACCCCAGGTCCGCGGCGTCGCCCTGGCGGAAGTCCCAGTCGGTGACGATGCACGCGATCGCCGTCTCGAGGCGCACGAACTCCCGGGTGTGGTTCCAGGCGTGGTTGCGGCCGAAAGTGCACGACTGCACGGTCTGGCCGACCGGCGAGTAGATCGCGTAGGAGGTGTCGTCGTTGGCCGTGCCGTCGAACTGGCAGCCGAGCACCTTCACCGCGTAGATCGTGTCGCCCTCGGGCGAGTAGAGGTAGATGGCGCCGTTCGTGTTGCCGCCGATGAAGTTGCAGCCGGAGATGATGTTGCCGCCGCCGATCTGCAGAGCGAAGTCGCGGCCCTTGCCGTAGAGCTCGCTGTTCAGCACGAAGCCATCGGTCGTGTTCACGATCACTGAGGCGCGCTGGAACGAGCATCGCTCGATGCGCGGCACCCAGGTGTTGCCCGAGAACGTGCCGGCTGGATCCTTGCCGACGATCAGCCCGTAGGGGTTTGCCGGGGTGCCGACGAACCGGCCCTCGTACTGGATGTCCTCGAAGACGTGGTAGTCGCCGTTGGCGAAGTGCAGTGACCGCACGCTGCGGGTCGGCGTCAGCGACCAGTCGTCGATGCGCACCTTGCGCATGGTGATGTAGCGCGCGCCGGCCTCGTCGGGACTCTGCCACTTGTGCTGCGCGAAGATCGGCTTGCTGGCGCCGCCGGACCACCGGAAGAAGCTGTGGAAGCCCTGGCCCTCGACCGTGATCTCCTCGCGGAACGTCACCGTGTCGGTCAGCATGAAGGCGACGCGCGCTTCCGGGATCATCAGGCGCTTGTTCGACGCATAGGCGTCGTCCGCTGCCGCCTGCAGCCTGGCCGTGTCGTCGGCGCTGCCGTCGCCGACCAGGGCCGGCACGATGTCGCCGACCGGCGCCAGCACCAGGACCAGCTCGCCGCGGGCGCTGCCCGGCAGGCTGGTGGCCGTGCTCGCCCAGGTCAGGACGATCGACGTGGAGATCGTGAGGGCGAAGTGGACCGTCTGGCTGTAGATGCTGCCGAGCGCGATGACCTTGTGGCCGGTGCCGGCGAAGTGCGCGGCCGTGTGGCCGGCCGGCAGCGCGATCTCGACACTCTGGCCCGACCGCAGGCCCCCGGGGGGCGCGATGAAGGTCGATCGGGCCTGAGCCACGTCAGGCGACCGTGAAGCCGAGGATCGGCACCCGGGTGGGGTTGCCGGTCACATCCGTCCAGGTGGCGCCCGTCAGGTTGAGCGCCCCGATGTCGCCGGTGTAGGTGAACGGCGTGCTCAGGCCGCCAGTGACCGTCTGCGCGATGGCGGTCGCCTGCGTGTCAGCGCCGATCTCCAGCACGCTCTCGGTCTGCGAGCCGGCCACGTTGAACATCACCGGCAGCGTGCCGGTGAAGACGCTGCCGCAGAACAGCAGCCCTGCCGGCAGCGTGGCGGTGACCGCCAGCGACGCCGCCCCGGTGCCGGTGGTCGCCACGCCGGTGTTGTTGCTGGCGATGGGCGTACCGAAGGGGCGCCCGGTTACCGGGCTGACGCGCCAGATCCCGGCCTTCATGCTGCTGCCGGCGCCGCCGGTCTGCACGCCGCCGAACAGGGCCGAGACGGCCACCGGGATCGGCAGCGCGGCGATGTAGCCGTAGAGCGTGTTGGTGGCAAGCACCGCGCCTGACGCGCCTACCGTGCCGCGAAACAGCGGGTAGTCCTTCCCGCTGATCCACCTGGCTCGCAGGGGCGGCAGGAGCGGAGTGCCGCGGAAGACGCTCACTGGCCGAACCGGACGTTGGCGGTGCCGCTGGTGATGGCGGCGATGTTGACGCGGTAGTCGGTGTCGGCCTCCACCTCGTCCAGCACCTCGCTGGCCACGTCGTAGAACACCACCGGCGCGCCCTGCGCCGTGCAGGGCACCCAGTCGTTGGTGCCGGTGCCGGGGCTGCGCCGCTCGACGGTGGCGTAGAGCCCGGTGAAGGTGCCGTAGATCGAGAGGTTGAAGCGGCCGCCGCCAGACCGCCACGCCGGGGTCTGCCCGGCCGCCGACAGCGTGTGCACCACGGGTGCTGCCATGGGGAGGATCACCCCGTCGTGATGTTTTATGTTGACGGCGCTCGTCCGTCGTGCTGATAGTATCAGCAGAACGGACGCAAGCCAAGGAGATCACGGACTGGCCTGGCCTCTCATCAGCGCGGAGGAAGCGCGTGTCCGGCTCGAGCACTACCGGCCGGGCGGCTGGTGGCGGCGGGACACGGTGCTGCAGGCGCTTCGGCTGGCATGGCCCGAATGGCTGGACGCCAGCCAAGTGCATGAAATTTGTCAGATTTTGCGCCCGGACTGGACGAAGAACGACTGCCGGCAGCGGCGCACGACCCGCAACCTGGGGCGGCTGCACAGCTACCACCAGGTCGACCGCATCGGCACCGGCCAGCGCCTGCTGGGGCGGGTGCCGGGCAAGGACATCAAGACCGGCTGGGTCCGGGCGCCGCACGGCTACCGGTACCGCCTGATCCGCAGAACGGAGGATTTGCTGTGAGCAACAACAGCCTGACCAGCGTGGACCCGAACGAGATCGCCTACGGCGTGGTGCCGGTGGACTGGCAGGTCCAGGGCTTCGCCGGGAAGCAAGCCGAGAACGTGCGCGTGGCCGGACACGCAGGAAACATCGGCAGGCGCGTGGGGCGGGCGATCGCCGAGCACCGCGAGGAGGTGCGCTCCTACTTCGTCGGCCAACGAGCGATCGTGCAGCGCCGCAGCCGCAAGCCGATCGACGAGGCCGAGGCGCGGCGGCTGATCGACGAAGCGATCGCCGCCGGCCGCGTCACGTACTGCCCGCCCGCGGTCGTCGAGCCCGTCAACAACGGGGCGGGGCTGTGAGCGAGGAGTGGCGCCCCGTCCCCGGTTTTGAGGGACAGTACGAGGTGTCGAGCCTCGGCCGAGTGCGGAGCTGGACTCGCGTGCTTCGTCTTAGCGTCGCCACCGGGGGTTACCTGAACGTGTCCCTAGGGCGCGCGGGCGGAACCCACTCGGTGCACGTGCTCGTCGCGGCGGCCTTCTTGGGCCCAAAACTGCCTGGACAGATCGTTCGGCACCTTGACGGCACCCGCCAGAACAATCGCGTCGGTAATCTTGCCTACGGCAGTTACAGGGATAACTCCGCCGACTCTCTGGCGCATGGTACGCGGCCAGTAGGAGAACTAAAGCCCAACCACAAACTAAAGGCGCTCGATCTTCCGGATATCCGAAGCCGTTTGGGAAAAGAAAGCGATTCCGCCATAGCGCGGGACTTCGGAGTGAACGCCGCAGCTATCCGACATATTCGTGTTGGAAGGTCGTGGCGCCATGTCTGACACCGATCTGGGTTGGGACTGGGAATCGTTCAGCGAGTGCGACCTACGCTCCGCGGGCGCGCACGCTTACGCGATGCACCCAAGCACGGACATCCTGTGCGCTGCCTACGCTTTCGGCGACGAGCCGGCAGCCCTTTGGCTGCCGGGCGAACCGTGCCCGCCCCGTGTCGTGGAGCACGTGCGGGCGGGCGGTCGGATCGTCGCCTGGAACGCCCCCTTCGAAGCCGCTCTGTGGGAACACGTGGCGGCGCCGAAGTACGGCTTCCCGCCTGCCAAGCCGGAGCAGTTCTGGTGCACCGCGGCCCAGGCCGCGAACATGGGCCTGCCGCGCGATCTGGACGGTGCCGGCGGGGCGTTCGACGCGACGGTGCGCAAGGACCCGACCGGCCGGCGCGTGATGCTGAAGCTGTCGCAGCCGCGGCGGCCGACGAAGGGCGACGCCCGCACGCGCTGGACGCCGGAGATGGCGCCCGCCGACTTCGACCACCTGTACCGCTACTGCGTTCAGGATGTGGGTTCGGAGCGCGCGGTTAAGCGCGTCATGCGGCCGCTCGCCGCCCGGGAACGCGAAATCTTTCTGCTCGACGGGCGAATCAATCGGCGCGGGGTCAAGATCGACCGGGCCCTGATCGACGCCGCACTGCGCGTCGTCGAGGACGAGCAGGCCCGGCTGAACGCCGAGCTGGCCAACGCCACCGACCACGCGCTGACGGCCTGCACACAGGCGACGCGGCTGGTGGCGTGGCTGACCGAGCAGGGCGTCGACGCGGACAGCGTGGCCTCGCACGAGGTGGCGGCGCTGCTGGCGCGCGACGACCTGCCCGACGCGGCGCGCACGGCGCTGGCGCTGCGCAAGGAAGCGGCCAAGTCCAGCACCGCCAAGCTGCACGCCATGCTGAAGGCCGCGTGCCCGGACGACCGGATCCGCGGGTCGCTGCTCTACTACGGCGCGGCGCGCACGGGGCGGTGGTCGGGCCGGCTGCACCAGCCGCAGAACTTCCCCCGCAAGGCGCCCGAGCCCGGCGCCGTGGAGGCGCTGCTGTCGGGCGACGCCGGCCTGGTGCGTCTGCTCTACGGCTCGCCGCTGGATGTCGTCTCGACCTGCCTGCGGCCCTGCATGATCGCCGAGGACGGGCACGACCTGATGGCGCCCGACTTCAGCAACGTCGAGGGCCGCGGCCTGGCATGGCTCGCCGGCGAGGAATGGAAGCTCGCCGCTTTCGCGGCGTTCGACGCCGGCACCGGGCCGGATCTTTACAAGGTCACCTACGGCCGCAGCGTCGGCGTCCCGGTCGAGGAGGTGGACGGCGCCGGCCGGCAGATCGGCAAGGTCATCGAGCTCGCCTGCGGCTACCAGGGCTGGACGGGCGCCTTCCAGACCTTCGCGCGGCTCTACGGGCTGAAGGTCTCCGACGACGAGGCCGCGCGCCTCGCCGGCGCCTGGCGCGACGCGCACCCGGCGACCGTGGACTTCTGGTGGTCGCTCGAGAACGCGGCGCTGCGGGCGGTGGCGAACCCGAACACGACCTTCGATGTCGGCCCGGTCGCCTACCGCCGCCAGGACGGCTTCCTGTGGTGCCGGCTGCCGAGCGGGCGCGTGCTCGCCTACGCGAACCCGTCGATCGAGAAGAACGACCGCGGCAAGGACGCCGTGCACTTCTGGGGCGTACCGAACCCGGCGAAGCCGATCCTCGCGGGCACGCGGCGCTGGGCGAAGATCGGCACCTACGGCGGGATGCTCGCCGAGAACATCACCCAAGCGATGTGCCGCGACCTGCTGGCCGAAGCGATGCTGCGGCTGGACGCGCGCGGATACCCGATCTGCCTGACGGTGCACGACGAGATCGTCATCGAGGCGCCGCACGACTTCGGCTCGCCGGCCGAGGTGAAGCAGATCGTCAGCGAGGTTCCCGCGTGGGCGAAAGGCATGCCCATCGCGGTGGGCAAAGTCAGCAGAGAGAGGAGGTACGGGAAATGACGGTCGACGAAGTTAAGAAGCGCGTCGCGTACATAGAGGCGTGCAAGCGCGACAACGAGGCCGCGCACAGCGCCGAAGATGAGATTCACCAAGACGTGCTGCGCGCCATCGCGGAAGGCCGGTGCGCCGATCCGGCGGCGTGCGCGGCCGAGGCGCTGAAGTCCCTGGACATCTCTTTCGCGCGGTGGTGCGCATGACCTGGATCCAGACCCACACCGGCGAGGCCATGGACCTGCGAGAGCCGCGCCCGGAGACGGTGCACCCGCACGACATCGCCGTGGCCCTGGCGCGCCTCCCGCGCTTCTGCGGCCACACCATCGAGCCCTTCAGCGTCGCGCAGCACAGCGTGCTGGTGCACGACATCCTGGTGTGGCTGGCGCCGAACGCCGAGCGCACCCTGCGCCTGGCGGCGCTGCTGCATGACGCGCACGAGGCGTACATGGGCGACATCCCGAAGCCGCTCTGCGAGCTCCTGGGGGCGCCAGTCGCGCAGCTCAAGCGCCGACTCGATCGCGTGATCCACGTCCGCTTCGGCCTGCCGGAGACGCTACCGGAAGGCTGGGACCTGCTGGTCCGGCAGGCCGACCGGATCGCGCTGGCGACCGAGCGGGAATGGCTCATGGGCCCCGAGCCGAAGCCCTGGGACGAGTGGCTTTCCGGGTGCCGCGGATGGCCGCTCGCCGACCTGTCGCTGTCGGGCCGCTACTCGCTGGCGCAGCGGTTCCGGCCGCTGCTGGACGAGCTCACCGCGAAGGAGGATGCGCCGTGAACAGCGTTCGCTACGGCATGCTGAACCTGGGGCGGTGGGGCTTCGCCTGCCGCTACCAGGGCGGATTCACTGTGCGCGCGCTGCAGCGGGTCGTGATCGTCCGGTGGCACACCTACGTCCCGGCCGATCTCGCCGGGCGGCGGGTGCGGCTGGGGCCGGTCGAGATCCACTGGAGGACGGCGCGGTGACCTGCAAGGCGACAGGGCTGCCCTGCCTCGACCCCGAGGTGTGCGACCGCTGGGCGTGCGTGCGGATAGAGCCGGGCGCAACGCGCCCCCATGCGTTGTGCAACCCGCCCCACCACGGCGGTCTAGGGCCGACGTTCTGGACGTGGGACGCAGAAGCCGCGATCCGAGCGGCTGGCTTCGGGGGCGAGGCAATGACCGCCGCCATCCGCGCACTGATGGAGGCCGACGATGCGGCGGGCTGATGTGCTGGCGCTTGCCTCGCGCGTCGAGGCGCTGACGGGGCCGGATCGGGTGGTGGATGCGCTAGTCCATTGCGCGATTACTGGCCGGAAGATGAACCCGTTCCTTCCGGAAGGCTACACGATCCGCGATTTGGGGAGCGAGGCGAAAAACGCTTTGCTCGCAAGGTCGGCATTCATAACTGAAAACCGTAGACCCGCCCCAGCCTACACCGCCTCGCTCGACGCGGCGGCGTCGCTGGTGCCGGCGGGGTGGACATGGGCGCGGTTCCACAGCGGCATCTTTGAATGTTTTGGCGAGACGCAATACCGCGCTTTCTTCGTGCGCGGCGAGGCCGCCACGCCCGCGCTGGCGCTGACCGCCGCGGCGCTGCGCGCGATAGCGGAGGGGATGAGCGATGCGTGAGGCGCGGGAGGTGATCGCGCGGTTCTTCGCTGGCGAAGACTGGTGTTGCGATGTGGCGTGGGAAGACCTGAGCGACGAGACGCGCGAGGGCTACGGCAAGAGCGCCGCCGCCATCCTCGCCGCGCTGGCCGCCGCCGGGCTGGCGGTGGTGCCGAGGGAGGCGACGCGCGAGATGAGGGTGGCGGCTAACGCGACAGTTTGCATCAGAACGCCTGACGGAACATGGTCGATAGCGCGCGACGAGGCCGCCAGAACATGGCGCGCCATGCTCGCCGCCGCGGAGGGCCAGAAGGATGGGTGACATGATTCGCGTGACCGCGGTGTTGGTTTTGTCAGCAGCGATCAGCACGGCACCAGCGGCGCACCAGGCGCCAGCGGGTTGGGAGTACGACCGCGAGTGCTGCGACAGCCAGGACTGCGCGCAGGTGGCGGACGCCAACGTGCGCGAGGTCGCCGGCGGCTACCAGGTCGTCATCGCCCCGGGCCAGCACCCCTTCGTCAGCGTGCCGGTGAACGCCTTCATCGAGCACGGCTCGTCGCGGATCCGGGTCTCCGGCGACGAACACAAGCACGCCTGCGTGTCGCGCAGCGGCTACGTCTACTGCATCTACGTGCCACCGGGCGGGGTGTGATGCCGGGCCCCGACGACCAGACCGCCACGGCGCTGATCGCGCTGCGCTACGCCGAGGGCGACCGCGTGCCCGACATCGCCCGGGACCACGGCGTCTCGCCCGAGACGATCCGACGCCGGCTGCGGCGCATGGGCGTGGCGCTGCGGCCGCGCGGCAGGCCGAAGGGGGCGAAGTCTGCAGCCTGGCACGCCGAGGCGGAGCGGCTGCGCAAGGCAGGGTGGGCGCACAAGGCGATCGGCGAAGCGGTGGGGCGCTCGGAGCACGTGGTGCGCACGACGCTCTCGAGGCTGCGGCGGGGGGACGGGTGATCCACTATATGGGCACCCCGATCACGCCTCGCGCCGAGCTGCTGAAGCTGCCGGGGCGTAGCTTCTGCGTCTCCTACGCAGAGCCGCGGGACCTGCTGACCTGCCTCGAGATCGGTGCGTCCGTGATGGGCGACAGCGGCGCCTACCCGATCTTCCTGCGCGGAGGCGTGCTGGACATCCCGGGCTACTACCGCTGGCTGCGCCCGTGGCTGCGCCCGCCGCACTGGGCGGTAGTGCCGGATCGCATTGGCGGCTCTGTCGACGAGCAGCGGGCCATGGTGGCGACGTGGCCGTTCGCCCGCAGCGTTGGCGCGCCGGTGTGGCACCTACGCCTGCCGATCGACTACCTGCTCGAGCTCGCTGACACCTGGCCGCGGATCTGCTTCGGCAGCTCGGCCGAGTACTGGAACCCCAGGTCGAAAGCTTGGCGCGATCGGGTGTGCGAGGCGTGGGGTGCTCTCGCGCGCACCGGCCGCCTGCCGTGGGTGCACATGCTGCGCGCAATGGCGCAGGCGAGCCGAGGGACCTGGCCGTTCGCGTCCGCCGACAGCGTGAACCTCGCACGGAACTTCAAGGACTACGACCGGCCGATCTTCGCGACGGCCGATCGCATAGCGCAGCGCAACCCGCCGGCGCTGTGGGCGGATACGGCGGTTCCGATGATGGAGATCCTATGAAGCGCATCCTACTCGCCGCTGGCTTCCTCGCCTGCATCCCGGCCGCTAACTGGCTGATCGGCAACGTCGGCACCGTCTGCGTGCCCCAGGGGCCGTGCCTGATCCCGGTTGCGCCCGGCCTCATGGCGCCGTCTGGCGTGCTGCTGATCGGCGCGGCGCTGGCGCTGCGCGACGCGCTACAAGAGGCCGCCGGCCGCGGTGCGGTGCTGGCGTGCGTCGTCGCGGGCGCCGCGCTGTCGCTGGCATTCGGCCCGCCCGCGCTGGCGCTCGCGTCTGCCGTCGCGTTCCTCCTGGCCGAGCTCGCGGACTGGGCGGTCTATGACCGGCTGCGGCGGCGCGGGCTTGCTCTGGCCGTGCTGCTGTCGGGTCTGGCCGGCGCGGTGCTCGACAGCGTGCTGTTCTCCTGGCTTGCCTTTGGCGCGGTGAAGTGGGCGCCGGGCTTAATCCTGGCGAAGCTGTATGCGTCGGCGGCTCTGGCCGCGTGGTGGGCGCTGCGGCGGGGGGATGGGTGATGGTGCGGCTGATCGAGGGCGACTGCCTGGTCGCCATGCGCGAGATGGCGAAGCGCGGCGAGACCGTGCACGCCGTGGTGTGCGATCCGCCCTACGAGCTCGGGTTCATGGGCAAGCGGTGGGACAACACCGGCGTCGCGTTTCAGGTCGAGACGTGGCGGCTGGCGTGGGACCTGCTGCCGCCGGGCGGGCATCTCGTGGCGTTCGGCGGCACGCGCACCTTCCACCGCATGGCGGTGGCGATCGAGGACGCCGGCTTCGAGCTGCGCGACACGCTGATGTGGCTCTACGGCACGGGGTTCCCGAAGTCGTATGACGTGAGCAAAGGCATCGAGGCGAAACTGCTGACGGGTGGGTGCGGGCCGAAAAACCTGCGGCAGCGCGACATGGGCGACGCTTACCGCCCGCACGATCTGGCCGGCACCGAGGGATACGGAGACGGGCGCATGAGCCGCGGCGCGGACACCGACCGCGACTACAAAAACGCGCCTCCGGTCACGACGCCCGAAGCGGCCGAGTGGACCGGCTGGGGCCCCGCGCTGAAACCGGCCTGGGAGCCGATCATCCTCGCGCGCAAGCCGCTGGCCGGGACGGTGGCGGCGAACGTGCTGGCGCACCGGACGGGGGCGCTGAATGTGGACGGGTGCCGCATCGGGGACGAGGTGCGCGTCGCCGCGTACACGTCCCTGGCGCCGTGCCACGGCAACGCGCTGGGCGCCGCTGGCACTGCCGAAGCGCGCCGCGGGACGCAGGGCGCGCCGAAGACATACACCGGCCGCTGGCCCGCCAACGTGCTGCACGACGGGTCGGACGAGGTGGAGGCGGCCTTCGCGGCGTTCGGGGAGCGGCCCGGGCAGCTTGGCAAAGCGTCCAGCAACCCGGACAGCCCGCGCACGCGCAAGGTCTACGGCGCGCTGGGCCGCAGCGACGAGCCGATGGCGCCGCGCGGCGACACCGGCAGCGCCTCGCGCTTCTTCTACAGCGCCAAGGCATCCGCCGCCGATCGCGCCGGTTCCAAGCACCCGACGGTCAAGCCGGTGGCGCTGATGCGGTGGCTGGTGCGGCTGGTGTGCCCGCCCGGGGGCGTGGTGCTGGATCCGTTCGCAGGGTCGGGCACGACGGGCGCCGCGGCGGTGGCCGAGGGCATGGCCGCCGTGCTGATCGAGCGTGAGGCCGAGTACCAGGCCGACATCCGGCGGCGGCTGGGCCTGCGGGACAAGGCCGAAGCCCTCGCGGCGGCTTTGCTGTGACCGCGGTGTTGACAGCACGGACGCGATCAGCGGCCTATTACAACGAGATCGACCCCTATGCGGCCGAGTGGCTGCGCCGGCTGATCGCGGCAGGGCACATCGCCCCGGGGGACGTGGACGAGAGGGACATCCGCGATGTTCGACCCGACGACCTGCGGGGCTACCGGCAGTGCCACTTCTTCGCCGGGATCGGCGGATGGTCCCTCGCTCTGCGCCTCGCCGGCTGGCCTGACGACCGGCCCGTGTGGACCGGTTCCTGCCCATGCCAGCCTTTCAGCGCGGCAGGCCGCGGCGATGGGTTTGCTGATGAGCGGCACCTGTGGCCGGACTGGCATTGGCTCATCGCGCAGTGCCGCCCTGCAGTCGTCTTTGGAGAGCAGGTTGCGAGCAAGGCTGCCGATGCCTGGCTCGAGCTTGTATCGGCTGACATGGAAGGCTTGGGATACGGGGTCGGGGCAGTCCCGATCCCGGCTGCGGGCATCGGCGCCCCGCACATCCGAGACCGCCTGTGGTGGGTGGCCGACGCCTCGCGCGACGGACGCGGAGAAGGCGGTACGCACGCTGGAAGGCAGCCTGCGGGAGATCGAGCGCAAGGGCGGGCCGCAAGACTTGTGTCAGGCGGCGCAGATGGCCGGCTGGCCGACGCCGATGGCGGGCACGCCGGCGCAGAACGGCAACAACGCAGCGGGCAACACGGACAGCAGCCGCGCGACCGTGGCGTTGGTTTCGGGCTGGCCGACGCCGGCGGCGCGGGACTGGAAGGGCGCGACGCACGAGAAGTGGGGCGACAACGCCCGGCCGCTGAACGAGGTGGCCGTGCTGGCGGGGTGGGGCACGCCCAATGCGTCGGCGCCGGGCGGGACGCCGGAGCAAGCCCTGGCGCGCAAGGCGGGGCTGCCGTGCGGGCAGTCGGTAACGACGCTGGACCATCAGGTGCAGCTCGCGGGGTGGCCGACGCCGTGCGCGACGGAGCCGGTGCAAGGGGACCAGCACCAACGGTATCGCCTGACGCGGGCGGAGCGCGGCGGGGGATCGGCGCCGAACCTGGCGACGGTATCGGCGACAGCCGGACCGGCCCGCTTCACGGCTTCTGGCGAGATGCTGACTGGCTCCTCTGCCGGGACGGCAAGTGGCGGCCAATTGAACCCGGCACATTCCCGCTGGCTCATGGGGTATCCAACCGCGTGGGACGACTGCGCGCCTACGGCAACGCGATCGTCCCGGAAGCCGCGGCCGAGTTCATCCGGGCATGGCTTGGCGGCGAGCTTGCTGTGACCGCCGAGGCTTTGCTGTAGGCTGGGTGTTGACTGGCCGGAGGGAACGGACAGCGTGACCACACATTCCGACTGGGCCGCCCGGGGGTTCGGGCACGCGCTGGTGCCGATCATCCCGCCCCGGGCGCCGCTGGCGCCGCGCTCGCAGGACTTGGCCACCGAGCGCGGCAAGGTGCCGGGGCTGCGGCGCCGGGACGGCGCATGGCACGGGTACGACTGGCGCGGCGAGGCACCACCGGCACCGGCGGACATGGACGCCTGGGGCGCCAGCGTGGGCCTGCGCGGCGAGGTCTGCACGGGGGTGGACATCGACGTGTCCAATGCCGTGGCGGCGGAGCTGATGGCCGCGGCCGCGCTGCAGGCGGTGCCCGGCGGCGTGCCGCGCGTCGGGCGCGCGCCGCGCGTGCTGCTGGCGTACCGGGCCGCCGCGGACGCGCCGCGCAAGCGGGTGGTGCGCTTCCGGCTGCCGGACGACACGGTGCACAAGGTCGAGCTCCTGGGGGCGGGGCAGCAGTGGGTGGCCGACGGCGAGCACCCGGCGACCGGCGCGCCCTACGCTTGGCCCGAGGGCCGCCCGACGGCCCTGGGGGCGCTGCCCGAGATGGGCACGGCGGAAGCGGACCTGGTGATGGCCGCGGTCGAGGGCGTGATCGACATGCTGGGCGGCACGGTGCTCGGCCGCAGCACGGGCGGCGACGATCATGGCCCGGTCGACCCCGCGACCTTGCTGGCGCCGGACGAGGAAGCCCTGGCCGAGGCCGTGGCGCACCTGGTGCCGGACGGCTCGCGCGAGTGGTGGGTCCGGTGCGGCATGGCCATCAAGGCCGCCGGCGGCACGGTCGAGCAGTGGCAGGACGTGTCCGATCGCTGGGACGGGCCGCCCGAGGACCCGGCCGATCTCGAGCGTCGCTGGGCCGGCTTTCGGAACATGCGGTCGGGGTGGGGCTGGATCGAGGCACAGGCACGGGACGGGGGCTGGCTGGGCTCGGCGCTGCGGGACTTCGCCGGGGTCGAGGTGGCGCCGCAGGAAGCAATCGTGCCGGCGGACGAGACCATCCAGCAGGCCATGTTCCGGCGGTACGTGTGGGTCGAGGCGATCGAGCGCATCGCCGACACGGCATCGCGGGCGCTGCTGACGCGCACCCAGTTCAACGTGCGGCTGGCAGAGATCGGGCCGCCCTCGTCAGCCACGAAGTGCGCCTGGGCCGTGTTCACGGGCGACGAGCGGGCCCGGCGGGTGGCGGCGGTGACGTACAGGCCGGGCGCCGGCGTGGTCGTCGACGAGGACGGGGCGCCCGCCTTCAACACGTGGCGGCCCTCGAGGCTGCGGCCGCGGCCGGGGGCGACGGACGAGGACGTGCGACCCTGGCTGGACCTGGCGGAACGGGTGCTGCCGGATCCGCGGGAGCGCGGCTGGTTCCTGGACTGGCTCGCATCGCTCATCCAGCACCCGGGGGTCAAGCCGGCCTTCGGGGTCGTGCTGGGCGGCGCGCAGGGCATCGGCAAGGACTCGCTGGTGGCGCCGGTGATCGCAGCCCTCGGACAGCACAACGTGCAGGCCATCACGGTCGAAGTACTGAACGGGGCGCAGACCTATTGGTGCGAGAGCGCGCAGCTCGTGGTCGTCACCGAGATGCACTCGTTCTCGCGCAGGGAGATGGGCGACAAGCTGAAGGGCATCCTGGCGGCGCCGCCCATGACGCTGCCGGTCAACAAGAAGTACCTGCCCCAGTACGACGTGCCCAACATCGTGGCCGCGCTGCTGATGACGAACCACCTGGACGCGCTGGCGATCGAGGACAGCGACCGCCGGCTGCTGTGCCTGTGGTCGCCGCACCCGAACATCAACCGACTGGGAGAGGCGGAACAGAGCGCGCTCGCAGAGGGCTTCCGGGCCTTCTACGCCTGGCGGGCACAGGGCGGGGATGAAGCAGTCGCCGGGTGGCTGCTGAGGCGCGACCTGGCGGCCTTCCGGAAGCTGACGCGGGCGCCCGATACCGCGGCCAAGGCCGAAATGCGCACGGCGGGGCGGTCGGAGGCGGCGGCGACACTCGAAGATGCCATGGAGGCGATGGACCTGCCCGATCTCGTCAGTCCGGGGGACCTGGCGGCGCGGCTGAGTGCGGGCCTGGGGCGGGGGGAGAAGGGCGTGTCAGGGCACGCGGTGGCCCGGGTGCTGCGGTCGATGGGAGCGGTCCAGATGACCAAGGAGAGCGTCGCGGTGCCCCCGACAGCGACCGTCACAGGGGCCAAGAGGGTGCGGATTTGGGCTCTCAGGAATGAGACGACCTACTCCCCACTTCCGGATGCAGCGTTGGCCAGGCAATACGCGGAAATGTGGGGCGCAACGAAACAGGAGTTACAGAGTTTTTTCGCTCCCCACTTGGCGGGCGATTTCCCCGCTTCCGAAAACGGCTAGTGGGGATGTGGGGAACCCTAGAGTGGCTTGGGGTACAGGTCGTTTTCCCCACTTCCCCACTTTCTTCTTATATCTATAGGTATGTTAGAGAGTATAGGTATATAAGATATAGATGATATATGTATAGAGGGTTGGGACCAAAGTGGGGAAGCGGGGACTGGGGAATCCCATGAGATGAGACACCGCGTGGTCATTCCGGCAAAG
>CAYRBQ010000005.1:0-26203 GCA_964422305.1 uncultured Reyranella sp.
ACAAGTTCATGACGGCAGCCCTCGCTCTGCTGCCGTTGATGCCGGCCGAACGCCTGCACATCCACGTGCCAGGTCGGCCACGCAGCTACCGCTCGCTCGCCTTCCACCTGTTCCGCGTGGTCCAGGCCTTCCTCGACGCGGAGCAGGGCACCACGCTGGTGCAGGCGATGTTCCGCGAGGAGCCTGCCGAAGACGCCGACATCGCCTCGATCGTCAGCTACGGCACAGACGTCCATAAGCGTTTCCGGGCCTGGTGGCAGGGCGGCGATACCGGCGCGACGCGGGCACTTTCGACCTACTACGGGCCGCAGAGTCTGCACGAGCTGCTCGAGAGGACCACCTGGCACTCGGGCCAGCACGTGCGGCAATGGATGATGCTGCTCGAGCGCGAGGGCGTCGGGCATTCCCGGCCGCTCGGCGACGCCGATTTCGCGAAGCTGCCGATGCCGCAGAACGTCTGGGACGGCTGATCCCGCCGGCCTCGAGGCCTGCAACCTCCGGGAGATGGCGGCGTTTCGTCAGCGAGACGCCTCGTTTCAAGCAGTCGGAGGACCAACCATGCGTGCCGCCAGCCACAACGGCAAGGATCTCGCCAAGGAGATCGCCCTGCTCAAGGCCCAGCTCGAGGAGCTGACCGATTCGGTCAACGGCAACGGCCACTCGATCGTGGCCCGCGGCGAGGAAGCGCTCGAGGAGACGCTACGCTCGGCGCGCGAGCTGATTGCAAAGTACGGCGACACGGCGAAGGCGATCGCCAACGACACGATCGATCTCAAGAACAAGGCCACCGGGAAGTTCGTCGAGACGACCGAGGCGCACCCGCTGACGACGCTCGCAGCGGTCGTCGGCATCGGCTTCCTCGCAGGCTGGCTTTGTCGTCGCCACTAGGCGCCCGGCCAAGCCTGTCCCCGTACGAACGAGACCCTCCATGATCGGCCCCCTGCTCCGGGTCGCGGCCTCGGCCGCCGCGGCCCGTTCGCTGCGCGTCGCGGCCCACGAGGCGATGACGCGGGCGGCGCTCACGCTCGCCGCGGCGCTGGCGATCATCGTCGGCGCGATCTTTCTGTCCTTCTCGGCCTTTGCCGTGATAGAGCGTCATCTCGATCCGGCGGCGGCCTCAGCCATCGTCGGCGGCTTCTGGGCAGTGCTCGGCGCCTCCTATTTCGTGGCAGCTCGACGGCGTCGGAGCTGAAGCGGCGCCACGGAAGCGAGCGGCGGCTTGACGGCCAGGCGCTCGCTGACCGGCCGGTCTTCCGACAACATGACTTCCAGCCAGCGCAGTGATGGCAGGTGGGCCGCGACTGTGCTCAGCAGGATGAGCAGCGGCACCGCCACGATCGCGCCGACCGCACCCCACATCCATCCCAGCAGGGCGACACCCGCGAACACCGCCACCGTGTTCAGCGCGCAACGACGGCTGACGAAGATCGGTGTGATGAACTGCGATTCGACGACATGGATCGCCGCGAGCGCCAATGGAGCGGCAAGCATCAGCCACCAGTCCTCGTAGGTGATCAGCGCCACGAGCGCGACTAGGCCGATCGCGATCGGCGGACCGATGAAGGGCACGAACGACGCAAGTCCCATCAGCACGCCCCACAGGAGCGGATTGGGAAAGCTCAGTAGCGCGAGCACGACGGTGGAGATGACCGCAACCACCGAGTAGATGACGACCAGCGAGAACAGATAGCTGCCAACTCGGCCGTTGATATCGCGCATGATCCGCGCCATGCGCACGCGGGTATGGAAGTGGAGCGGCACCCGCAGGATCTGGCGACGATGGTCGTTGCGGTGCGCGAGCAGCATGAAGGCCAGCACGACCGCGTAGCCGATCTGCAGCAGCAGGGCCGGCGTGGTGCTGGCGATCTCGCCCAACAGCGACTTGTCGCGGACCACGACCTTCTCGGGAGGCTTCTCCGCGCTGGTGGACCCGGGCGTTGCCGGCGCGCCGGTGGTCGCCTGCTCGACGCGATCGGTGAACCGCTTCACCACCGCAAGGGATTCGCGCAAGCCCTCGAGCTTGCGCTCCAGCGTATAAGCGAGATAGGGCGCCTGCTGCGCCCAAGTGGTGATGGTCGGCGCCGAGACGACCAGCACGCCGGCCACGAGGAGAGCCAGCAGCGACACCGAAATCCCTGCCGCAGCCGTGGGCGGCAGCCGCGCACGTTCGAAGGCCTTGGCGACGGGGGTCAGGATCAGCGCCAACACGATGGCTGCCGCGGTCGGGATGAGAAAGTCGCGCGCGAGATAGGCGATGACAGCCACGGCGCAGACCGCCAGCACGATGAGCGGCCGGCGAATGGCCGAGCCGCCCCGCAGGTGGACGGTGGGCACGAAGGGGGCTGATCTGGCGGCCACGGAACCTCGCTGATCGGCATCAACGCCGATGCGTTGCAGCGGTTGCACCCCGGCCCTACACCGCCTTACCCTCCGCCCCCTCGCTCGTCCGACAACTGGAGCCCCCAATGCCCGTCCTGAAGCGCCCCGATGCCGAGATTCACTACGAGGTCCACGGCAAGGGCTTTCCCGTGCTGCTCTATGCGCCTGGCGGATTGAAGTCGGCGATCGACTTCTGGGGACCAGGACCGGAGGGGCCGCGCGCCTGGATGGACCCGCGCACGGCGCTCGCCGACAGATTCACCGTCATCTCCATGGACCAGCGCAACGCTGGCAAGTCGGTCGCGGACGTGAAGCCGCATCATGGCTGGCACACGTTTGCCGCCGATCACCTGGCACTGATCGACCATCTCGGGTTCAAGAAGTTCGCGGTCATGGGTGGCTGCATCGGTGGCAGCTACTGCTTCGAAGCGATCGAACAGGCACAGGACCGCGTCGCCTGCGCCGTGCTGCAGAACCCGATTGGCCTCCATGAGAACCGCGACACCTGGGATGCTGCGGTGAAGGGCTACAGCGAAACCGTCCGGGCCCGCGATCCGAAGATCAGCGATGCCACCATCCAGAGCTTCGGCAGTAACATGTTCGGACCGGACTTCGTGTTCTCGGTGACACGCGACTTCGTCAAGGCTTGCAAGACGCCGCTCCTGCTGCAGCCCGGCACCGACAAGCCACACCCGGCGAAGACGAGCGACGAGATTGCCACGCTCGCGCCCAACATCGAGGTCCAGAAGGACTGGCGCGGACCGGAGTATCTGCCGGAATCGATCCGGAGGGTGCGCGCCTTCCTGGAGAAGAATGCGCAATGAGAACCGGTTTCGCTCTCGCCATCTTCCTGCTCGCCGCACCCGTTGCCGCGCAGACGCCCGTCACCTGGGGCGCGATCGCCGACAACGGGCAGGGCTATTACGGCATCATCGCCGGCATGGGCACGCGGGAGGCGGCAGAGGTCACCGCGCTGTCCGAGTGCGGCAGTGGCTGCACCGTTCGTCTCGCCGCACCCGAGCGCTGCGTCGCCTATGTCCACAGCCCCAACGGACAGGCATCAGGCTACGGCGCGGCGGCCACGCGGCAGCAGGCCGAACAGTCGGCGTGGAGCGAGTGCAACGCCCGCGTCCCGTCCAACAGCTGCGAGCTCAAGGGCGCCCGCTGCTTCGAATAGCGCTCACAAATCAATGCGCGAAGTCGTCAGCAGCCATTTGCGCGCCTCGTGGATGGAGCGGAACACCTGGACGGGCCGCTCCTCCGAGGTCATCGACATGAAGAGCCGCGCGAGCTCACCGCGCTCGTGATCCGCCACGATGGCGAGCGGACCGCGTTGGCGCGGCACCGGGGCGTTGCGCAGCCGCTCGGCGATCACCGCCAGCTCGTTCTCTCCGATCGCCGATGTCGCCGACGTGATGTCGATGATCTTGCGATAGGTCAGTACGCCCGCATCGATCAGATCCTTGGTGAGCTTCGTGAGGTCGAACATCGTGATGTCACCGCGGGCGACGACAGTGACGATGCGGTCGGGCGGAAAAATGTCGAACTGGAATCCCATGGCCTCGCCGAATCAGCGGAAACCGGACCCTACCGCAGCGACCATGGATGTGCTTGCAGCAGAGGCGCAGATAGACGGCGCCTCAGGGCTCGCCGAGCGGCTGTTGCTCCAGCCAGCGTCGCGCCTCGTGCAGGCTCCGGAAGACCTTCACCGGCCGCTCTGCCGCCGTCAGCACGGCGAACTGCTCGGCCCGGCCTGCCTTGTCGTCGTCGCCGACGATGATCGCCAGCGGACCACGCGTCGCGGCGTTGGGCGCGTTACGCATGAAGGCCGCCAGCTTCTCGAGCGATTCGTTCTTCATCGGCGTCGACGGCGAAGAGACATCGACAAGCTTGCGGTAATGCAGAGCGTTGCTCTCCAGCATCGTGCGCGCAGCCTCGCCGACATCCGTCATGGTCACCTCGCCGCGCGCGACGATAATCGCCAGGCGATTGGGATGAAAGAAGTCGATGTGGATCGGCATGGCTCCCCCGCGCCGTCTGCCTACATTCAACCACGCTCCTCCGCAAGGATGAGTCAGACTTCGTGAACCGGGAGGGAGATGCGTGGAGAACATCGCCGTCATCGTCGTCATAACGCTCGCCACGGCTGCAATAGCGCACTTCTTGGGCCGGCCGCGACCGGTCCCGCAGCAAACTCGTCGCACTTTGATTGCAGCAATCTCCGCTGCGGTGGCGGCGTGCGCGACCGTGTTCGGCATCGAGGCATTCGTCAGCGATGATGCCGCGTTGGTGGACAAGACTATTGCCGATGCGCGAACACTGCCGCTGGTCGGTCTTGTCCTCGACGACGTACCCGACGCCGAGAAGCGACTCCGGGCCAGCCTCCGCGAGGAGCTGCGCAGTCCCACGACGCAGGGCGCGCCGCGGCCGCTGCTGCTGATGGCCGAGCTTCGCTCCACCCATATCGTGCCAGCGCTGCGGGCGACCGACGCCGCCGACGCCCAAGCCGTCCTCGACGCCCGTGTCGCATTGATGCACCATCTTCGTGGTGCCGACATCGCGTCCTGCCGCGAGCTCGCGCTCGTCGGGCTGCACCATCCTGACAAGCTCGACCCGACCGGACAGAAGCTGATGCGCGAGATGCTCGCAAGCATGGAAAAGGCTTACCGCGCCGGGCGCGCGGCGATGCAGAGCGGGGCCTCGCCTTCGTCGCCGTCGGACACCGAAGCCGCCGCTCTGCTCTCGGAAGCTGGACTCACGGCCGACGACTTCGAGAGGCTGAAGAACCTCGCACGCCAATCCGCAGTGCAGGCCTGCGACCTCGGCATCAAGCTCAACGAGGCAGCGCGCAAGTTGCCGGCCGAGAAGGCCGCTCCGCTGGCGCGCTACCTGGCGGCGGCGCAATAGCCGTCAGTTGCCCTTCAGGATTTTCGCGGCAGCGTCGGCGAAGACCTGGCAGCCGAGCACGATGTCGGCGTCCTCGGTGTTCTCGGTGAAGTGGTGCGAGATGCCGCCAATCGACGGCACGAACATCATCGCCGCCGGCATCTTGAGTCCGATCACCTGCGCGTCGTGGCCGGCCCCCGACGGCATGCGGATGTGCTTGTCCGGCGCATGGGTCGCCGCCGACTCCTCGATCGCATCAAGGAAGCGATCGTCCATCAGCAGCGGCTTCGTCTTCGAGAGGTTCACGCACTCGATCGTGCACGGCCCCTTCTTCTGCTGCTCGGCCACGATCTCCAGCAACGTTGCCTCGAAGGCTTCGAGCACCTTGATGTCGGCATCGCGGAATTGCAGCACCATCTCGGCCTTGCCGGGAATGATCGCCGGTGCGCCGGGCTCGATCGACATCTTGCCCACCGTCCAGACGCTGCGTGGCCCGGAGACGGCCGGAAACTTCTCCATCACGTCGTTGTAAAGCCGCATCATGGCGACGCCGGCATCCTTGCGGATCGGCATCGGCGTGGTGCCGGCATGGTTCTGGATGCCGCCGAAGGTCAGACGATACTGGAAGATGCCGACGATCGCCGTCACGACGCCGATCCGCTTGCTACCGGCCTCCAGCAGGCCGCCCTGCTCGATATGAGCCTCGAGGTAGCCGCGGTAGCGGCCTTCCTCAAAATGGACGCGCGGCGCGTTCTCGAGGCCGGCGGCCTTCAGCGCGTCGCGCATCGGTATGCCTTCGTCACGATGCCTCGCCTTGTCGATGTCGGCTTCGCTGAACAGGCCGACGAAGGAGCGGCTGCCGGTCATCTGCCCCCAATGCCCTTCCTCGTCGGCCCATGAGGCGACGTCGACGGCGAGGTGCGCCGTCTCCGGGTCTTCGGCCAGCGCACGGGCGACCTCCAACCCGTAGATCACGCCCATGACGCCGTCGAGCCAGCCGCCGCGCGGCTGAGTGTCGGAGTGCGATCCGATCAGCAGGCGCGGTCCGCTCTTGGGGCTGCGCCCCAGGACCGTGCCAATGCCGTCGATCACTGGCTCCAGTCCTGCGTCCTTCATGCGGTCGGCGAGCCAGCGCCGGCTTTCGACATCCTGCGGTGACAGATGCGGCCGGTGCACGCCGGTCTGGTAGCGGCCGAACTCGGCGATGCGGCGGAGGTCGCCCAGGAGGCGGTCAGGATCGATGCGAGGCATGGGATCCGTTCAGCAAGTTGCGTGCCGCGTCATGACTTGGCGCGCTGCAGCGCGTCCCATACCCGCGCCGGCGTGGCAGGCATCTCCAGCCGATCAACGCCGGCCGGCCGCAGCGCATCGAGGATCGCGGCCATCACCGTCTGAGGCGCGCCGATGCAGCCCGCCTGGCCCGAGCCTTTGACGCCGAGCGGATTGGCGGCCGTCGGTCGCTCGACCAGCTCGATGTCGAACGACGGCAGATCGTCGGCGCGCGGCAGCGCATAATCCATCAGCGAGCCGCTGAGAAGCTGGCCCGATTGCACGTCGTAGACCGTGTGCTCGGTCAGCGCCTGGCCGATGCCCTGCGCGACGCCACCCTGCACCTGGCCCTCGGTCAGCATCGGGTTGATCAGACGCCCGTAGTCGTCGACAGCCGTGTAGCGCACCAGCGCCGTCGCGCCGGTCTCGGGATCGACCTCGACCTCCGCCACATGACAGCCGCTCGGAAAGGTGAAGACGTCGGTGACGTTCAGCACCTGCTCGCCGAGCCCTTCGGCCTCGGGCGCCATGCCGTCCGGCAGGTTCGCTGCATCCTTCGCGCTGGCGGCGAGCGTAGCGAGGTCGACACTGCGGTCGCTGCCTTTCACGACGAAGCGGCCCTGCTTGTAGTCGAGCTCCTGCTCGCCGGCCTGCAACAGGTGCGCGGCGAGCCGGCGCGCCTTGGCGAGCGCGGCATCCATCGCCTTGACGAGCGCCGCACCGCCCATGTGCATCGACCGCGCGCCGCCGTGTCCCGCGCCGCTCCTGGTGGCGCCCGTATCGGCCTGGACGTAGCGGAAGGCCTCGATCGGCAGGCCGAGGTGCCGGGACGCAATTTGCGGGAACGACGTCTCGTGCCCCTGCCCGTTCGACTCGGTGCCCACCGCGATCGTCACCGAACCGTCGGCATGGAAGCGCGTCTCGGCCCATTCGTTCGGCGCGCCACGCGACGTTTCGAGGAAGCAGCCGACGCCGATGCCGCGCAAACTGCCTCTTGCCTTGGCCTCGGCGCGGCGACGCTCGAAGTCCTCGGTGTTGGCACGCCGGACGGCCGCCTCGAGATTATCGGCGAAGGCCCCGGAATCGATCGCCATGCCCATGGCCGTCCGGTGCGGAAATGACTTGATCAGGTTCTGCCGCCGCAGCTCGGCCGGATCGCGGCCCAGCACGCGCGCTGCCGCCTCGATGGCACGCTCGACGATGTAGTTGGCCTCGGGCTTGCCTGCGCCGCGATAAGCGTCGACCGGCACCGTGTTGGTGACGGCGCCGCGCACATCGACCGCGATCGCCGGTATGTCGTAGACGCCGCCTTGCGCGGTCGAGGCCGCGACCACCGACGCGCCCGGCCCGTTGCCCGACAGGTAGGCGCCGAGATTGGCCACCATCGCCACGTCGAGCGCCAGGATGCGGCCGCTCGCGTCGAGACCGAGCTTGGCAGTCGCCTGGATGTCGCGGCCCTGTGCACCGGTCACGAACTCCTCTGCGCGATCGGCCAGCCAGCGCACGGGCCGGCCGAGCCGCCGCGCCGCCCAGAGCAGCAGGATCCATTCGGGATAGAGGAAGTTCTTCATGCCGAAGCCGCCGCCGACGTCGGGCGCATGCAGGCGGATGCGTTCCGGCTCGACCTTGAAGACGAACTCGGCGAGCTGTCGGCGGATGCCGTGCACGCCCTGCCCCGTCAGTTCGAGGTCGAGCGTGTCACTCGCCGCATCGTAACGCGCGATGCCGGACCGCGGCTCGAGCGGCACGACGACCACGCGGTTGTTGACCACCTCGACCTCGATGACGTGGGCTGCCTGCTTCATCGCGGCCGCGACCGCCTCGTGGTTGCCGCGCTGCACGTGATAGACGAGGTTGCCCGGCGCCTCGTCCCACAGGACCGGCGCCCCAGCCTCCAGCGCAGCACGTCCGTCGACCACGGCCGGCAATGCCTCGTAGTCGACCTCGAGCAGCTCGGCCGCCGTTCGCACGATGTCGGCACTGTCGGCCACGATGAAGGCGACGGGATCGCCGACATGCCGCACGCGACCGGTCGCGAGCGCCGTGCGCGGTGGCACGATCATCGGCTTCACCGCAGCAAGGCAGGGCATGGTACCGAGGCCGTCGACCGCGAGATCGTCGCTCGTCGCCACCAGCCGCACGCCCGGCAGGGCGCGCGCCTGCTCGGCATCTACCGAGCGGATCAGTGCATGCGCATGCGGCGAGCGGACGAAGTGACCATGAAGTGCTGCAGGCTCGCTGATGTCGTCGACATAGCGGCCACGTCCGGTGAGGAAGCGTACGTCTTCGAGACGGCGGACCGATCGCACATCAACACTGCCGTCCGCCATCCAATTTCCCTCACCTTTTCGTTGGCCCAATCATACACCATTGACGGACCGCGGCGACCGGTCGACGCTCCCGCCATCTGGCGCACTCAGGCCATCCGGAGGAACTCATGATCGATCTGCACTACTGGCCCACGCCCAACGGCAAGAAGGTCACCATCCTGCTCGAGGAATGCGGCCTGCCCTATAAGATCGTGCCCGTGAACATCGGCCGCGGCGAGCAGTTCAGCGACTCGTTCCTGGAGATGAATCCCAACCACCGCATGCCGGTGATGGTCGACCACGAGCCCAAGGGCGGCGGCAAGCCCATCACCGTCTTCGAGTCGGGCGCGATCATGATGTACATCGCGGAGAAAGCCGCGAAGTTCTATCCGCAGGATCTGCGCGCGCGCTACGAAGTCAACCAGTGGCTGATCTGGCAGATGGCCAACCAGGGGCCGAAAAGCGGCGAATGCGGTCACTTCCGCCGCGTCGACCAGGCAGTGGAAGGCGACCAGAGGTACGCCATCACGCGCTTCACCGACGAGGTGAACCGGCTCTACGGCGTGCTCAACAACCGCCTCTACAAGCACCGCTACCTGGCCGGCGACCAGTACACGATCGCCGACATGATCTGCTACCCGTGGACCGTCAACTGGAAGTTCCAGGGCCAGGACATAGAAGAGTTCAAGCATTTCAAGCGCTGGTTCGAAGAACTCGGTGCCCGGCCGGCTGTCCAGAAGGGCATGGCGGTCGGTGCCGACCTCTCGGTCGATCGCGAAAAGCTGCCGCCGGAAGAGCAGGCGCGCATTCGCAAGATGCTCTATAATCAGCGAGCCCGGCCCGTGCCTGCCTAGAGCGAGCGTGCGGCCTAGCCCGCCGCCCCTGCAGAGACCTCGTGGCCCACGCGATCAGCGCCTCTTCGTATCGTTCCGACCATATGTCGCCAGCCGCCCTGGGGTTGGCGATCCTGCTGCACATCCTGGTCGTGCTGGCGATCTGGTGGCTATCGCAGGACCGCTTCCACTTTACGCCGGGCGAAGAAGTGGTCGAAGTGACTCTGGAGCCGCTTCCGAAGGAACCCGAACCGCCTCCGCCCCCGCAGCAGCAGTCGACGCAGGCGCCGCCTCCACCGCTGATCGAAGGCCTGCGTCCGCCGGCCGATATCACCGCAGACAAGCCGACTCAGGTGCCGCCGGCGGAGCAGTCGAAGGCGCCTCCCGCGCCCGCGCCGCCGATGGCGCAGCCGACGCCGACGCCACCGTCGCTGTTGCAACCCACGCCGCCCGTCCAGCAGGCGGCACCTGCGCCGCAGCCGCAAGCGCCGCCCTCGCCCGCCGACTTCGCAAAGCCCGGCCCGACGCCCGCCCCCCAGCAGCAACATCAGCCTCCCCAGCAGCCGCACCAGCAACAGGCGCTCGCCGCGCCGGCACCGCATCCGCCACCGCAGGCGCCCAAGCCAGAGCTGCGTCCCTCGCCACTCACGACGACGCCGCAGCGGCGCACGCCAGCCGCGCCTCCCGGCGCGGAGCAGCCGTCGCAGCATCCGTTCGTCAATCCGGCAGACGCCTACAATCGCGCGCGCGTCTCGGACAACTATCTCTGGCAGGTCGCGCGCAAGCTCTCGGGCTACCGCTACCAGGCGAACACCAGGGCCAACGAGGGCCTCACCGTCGTGAAGGTCGTGATTGCACGCAACGGTCGGCTGCTCGACGTGTCGGTGGTCCGCTCAAGCGGCATCCCGGAGTTCGACCAGGGCGTGCTCGCCGGCGTGCGCCAAGGATCGCCCTATTCGCCGCTGCCACCCGACATCAAGGGCGAGAGCGCGAGCTTCACGCTGCCGCTGGTCTCCTCGCGCCGCTAACGCTTGTCGTCAAAGACGGAGAGTGGCGGCGCCACCTCTTCCAGCGGCTTGCATTCCGCCGCGACGCCGAGCTTCAGGGTAACCAGGGCTGCTGCCACCATCAGCGCCGCGCCCAACAGATAACCCCACAGGATCTCGACCGAGCTGCCGCCCTCGATCAGGACGCCGAACAGCCATGGACCGCCGACGCCACCGAACAGCGTGCCGAAGGCATAGAAGAGCGCGATGGTGAGCGCGCGGATCTCGAGCGGGAAGCACTCGCCGACAGTCAGATAGGCGGCACTTGCCGCGGCCGAGGCGAAGAAGAAGACGACGCTCCACATTGCGGTCTGTGTCGTGGCATCGAGATGGCCGGCATGGAACATCCAGCCGGTGAACGCCAGCAGCACGCCCGACAGTGCGTAAGTCGTGATGATCATCTGCCGGCGACCCCAGCTGTCGAACAGCGGCCCGAGCAGCAGTGGTCCCAGGAAGTTGCCGATGGCGAAGGGCAGGATGTACAGGCCGACCTTGTCGACGGCGATACCGTAGAACTTCGTGAGGATCAGCGCGTAGGTGAAGAAGATTGCGTTGTAGACAAAGGCCTGCGCCGCCATCAGGGAGATGCCGAGCGTCGTGCGGCCGGGATAGTGCTTCAGCAATGTCTGAGCGACCGAGAGCATCGTCGTCCGGTGTGTCTCTCCCAGAGCGAGTGTCTTCGCCGTTGGCTCGAGCGGCGCCTTCACATCCGCCACGACCCGCGCCTCGATCTCCTCGACGACCTGCTCGGCCTCGCGCGGCTTGCCGTGGAGCATCAGCCAGCGCGGGCTCTCCGGCAGGAAGCGGCGCAGATAGAGGATCACCAGGCCGAGGATGGCGCCGCTGCCGAACGCCAGCCGCCAGCCCATGTCGGGCGGCAGCACCTCTGGATCGAGCAGCCAGACCGAGAGCAGCGCACCGGCGGCCGCGCCGACCCAGAAGCTGCCGTTGATCGCGAGGTCGATGCGGCCGCGCAGTCGGGCCGGGATCAGCTCCTGGATCGCCGAGTTGATGGCGGCGTACTCGCCGCCGATGCCGGCGCCGGTCAGGAAGCGGAACAGCATGAAGCTCGCGAAGTCCCAGGAGAATGCCGTCGCTGCCGTTGCCACCAGATAGACGCCGAGCGTGATGTTGAAGAGCTTCTTGCGGCCGAGGCGATCGGTGAGATGGCCGAAGAACAACGCCCCCAGTACGGCGCCCGCGAGATAGGCGCTTCCCGTGATGCCCACCTGCTCCGCCGTGAGCTGCAGCCGCGGGCTGGTCTGCAGCGCCGCCGCCACGGAGCCGGCCAAGGTCACTTCGAGTCCGTCGAGGATCCAGGTAATGCCCAGTGCCACGACGACCAGCCGATGGAAGCGGCTCCACGGCAGGCGGTCGAGACGGGCGGGAACATCAGTATGGACGGGCGCTGCGGAAGCCATGCGATCCGTTGCAACGCGCTCGGGCCTCCGCTTGTTCCCGCGCGCAGGGCAGGCTTGCCGCAGTAGGTATGGCGATGCGGCCACCGGCTGGTACGATGCAGGGATGTCCGACAACACGATGGCGGCGGGCCCGATTGCCGCAACCGCACCCGCCGCTCAGGCAGCCGCCGCTTCCGCCAACGGCACGACCTTCGCGGTCATTCTCTCGCTCAGCTTCTGCCACCTGCTGAACGACATGATGCAGTCGCTGGTGCCGGCGCTCTATCCCATCCTGAAGGACAACTACGCCCTTACTTTCGGCCAGATCGGCTTCATTACCCTCGCCTTCCAATGCACGGCTTCGATGCTGCAGCCGCTGGTTGGCATGTACACCGACCGGAAGCCCCAGCCCTACTCTCTGATGGCCGGCATGGGCTTCACGCTGGTCGGCCTATTGCTGATGAGCCAGGCGAGCTCCTATCCGGTGATTCTGCTGGCTGCCGCGCTGATCGGCATGGGTTCCTCGGTCTTCCATCCCGAAGCCTCGCGCGTGGCACGCATGGCCGCCGGGGGCCGCTACGGCCTGGCACAATCCCTCTTTCAGGTCGGCGGCAACATGGGCTCGGCCGCCGGCCCGCTGCTCGCTGCCTTCATCGTCGTGCCGGCCGGCCAGCGCAGCATCGTCTGGTTCTCCGCAGCAGCCCTCGTGGCCATGATCGTGCTCTTCCAGGTTGGCAACTGGTACAAGGCGCGCCGCGCTGTGCAGAAGCCCGCCGTCCGCAAGACCGCGGGCGGCGCGGGCATTGTCACGCTGTCGCGCGGCCGTATCACTGTTGCGGTCCTGGTGCTGGTGGCCCTGCTCTTCTCGAAGAACGTCTACAGTGCGAGCCTCGGCTCCTACTTCACCTTCTATCTGATCCAAAAGTTCGGCGTCGATGTACAGACCGCCCAGCTCTACCTCTTTGCGTTCCTGGTCGGCATCGTCGCCGGCACGATCGTAGGTGGCCTCGTCGGCGACAGGGTCGGCCGCGTCCCGGTGATGTGGTTCTCGATCCTGGGCGCGCTGCCCTTCGCGCTGATGCTGCCCTATGCCAACCTCTTCTGGACCGGCGCGCTCGCGGTCTTCGTGGCCATGATCATGGCGTCGGCTTTCTCGGCGATCCTGGTCTACGCGCAGGAGCTGATGCCCGGCCGTGTCGGCCTCGTGGCTGGCATGTTCTTCGGCTTCTCCTTCGGCCTGGGAGGCCTCGGCGCGGCCGCCCTCGGCGTGATCGCCGACCATGCCGGCATCGAGGCGGTCTACAAGATGACTCCGCTCCTGCTGCTGCTCGGCCTGCTGACCGCGTTCTTGCCCCGCCAACCGGGCATATCCAAACACCCGACGTAGGCTCTACCGCTCGCAGGCCGTTACGCTAAGCTGACGGCCGCATGGCCCGCTCGGCGCTTCCTGCGATCCGCTTCGCCAGACCCCTGCTGCGTGCGCTGCCGGGTGTGGCATGGCTGCGCCAGACCCTCCCCGTGGTCGGGGTCGTCGCCGTGCTGATGCTGGTCTCGGCCATCGCCTACTACATCTACGACAGCAACCGGCACGGCGCGACCGTGCTGTCCAACGATCTCATCACCGCCATCGACCGCCGCGTCGCCGTCCAGATGCACGCCTATTTCCTGCCGGCACAGCAGTTCCTGGAGCTGGCTGAGGCCGCCGCGAACGATCGGCCGGTGGACGATGGTGCGGCCGAGGCCGAGCGCTTCGCGCTGCAGGGTCTCCTCACCGTTCCAGCGATCACGGCCTTCAGCTACGCCGATCCCGAAGGCGACTTTCTCTTCGTCATCCGCAACGAAAAAGGCGGCCTGGACACCAAGCGCGTCGACGTCGAGGGGAGCAGCCGGAAGGTCACGTGGACCCGCCGCGATCCCGACGGCAAGGTGACGTCGGTCGAGGACGATCCCAGCGATACGTTCGATCCACGCAAGCGGCCCTGGTACCTTGGCGCGGAAGAGGCCAAGAAGCCGTTCTGGACTGGGACCTATCTCTTCTTCACCGCCCAGAAGCCCGGCATCTCCTTTGCCATCCCGAGCTTCCATTCCGACGGCCGCCTCCGCAACGTGGTCGGCGTCGACATCGAGATCGCCACGATCTGCGCCTTCCTGAAGGAGCTGGGCATCGGTGTCAGCGGCAAGGCGCTGATTATCGATCGCGAAGGCCGGGTCGTCGCCTATCCGAGCGATCGCTGGTTGCCGGCCGATCGCCCCGACGTCGCGCCGCCGATGCTCGACGAGTTGGGCGATCCCGTGCTGACCCATGTCTACAACCGGCTCCGCGTCGAAGGCTATGGCCGCAAGATCCTGGAGATCGGCGACCAGCGCATCATCGTGTCGTCCGAGCCGGTGAACATGCTGACCGGCCGCGACTGGGTGACGCTGATCGTCGTGCCGGAAACCGACTTCGTGGGCTTCGTGTCGGATAGCGGCATCGCCGCGCTCGTCATGTCCATGGTCGTCGTTCTGATCGTGGCCGCGTTGACCGGTCTGATGGCCTGGCGCAGCGTGCTGGCCGATCGGCGCGCCTCGGCGGCTGCCACGCGCCAGCAGGCGCTCGAGGTCCGGACCCAAACCTTCATCGATCTGGCACGTGGCGTCGCTGCCGCCGAAGGCGCCGCCGGTGAGGATGTCCAGTCCGCCACCGAAAGCGCGGCCAATGCCTGCGGTGCCAAGCGCGTGGCGGTGTGGCGGCTGACCTCCGACCGGCGAACGCTGCAATGCGAGGACTGCTTTGACCGCACGGCCGGCGACCACACGTCGGGCCTTACCTTCCACCGCGACGAGATGCCCAACCTCTTCGCCACGCTCGACAAGGCCGTGCCGATCGATACCGCCGATGCCGGTAAAGACCGCCGCACGTCCGAGCTGTTCGCGAGCTATCTTGCTCCGTTGGAAATCAAGAGCGTCTATCTGGCGCCGATCATGGCCGGCGGCCGGTCGATCGGCCTGCTGACCGTCGAGGACCCGCGGCGGGGCGACCGCGCGGCAGGTCTGGCGGCGTTCTGCGACGCCCTCTCGATCCTCCTCGGACTGCGCTTCACGGCAGCGGCTGTCGCATCGGCCGCCGCAAACGCGGCCTCGGCGGTTGTTTCCGACACCGCCGTCATGCCGCCGCCTGCCGAGGAGAAGCCACCGGACAGTTTCGCGCAGCGCGAGGCACGACTGGAGAGAACGCTACTGCAACAGGGAACCGCCCTCGAGCATGTCCGCGAAGCCTCGATCGACCGCGCCGCGATCGGTGTCGTCAAGCTACCGGCCTGGACGACCGTCGCGCAGCGGCCAAGCGACAGTGGCGAACGGACGGCGATGGATGCGATCGTCCATGAGCTGCGCCGCTCGATCGAACGCAGCGGAGTGACATACGCCGCCCTGCTCGACGATGAGATCGTGCTCGCCGCCTTCTCCGCCGAGTCCGGCAAGACCGCGGAGGATGCGCGGTGCGTGGCCACTGCAATCCTGGCGTTGCGCGACAGGCTGATCGAGTTCGAGGATCGCTGGAGCATCAGTCTCGACTTCCGGCTGGCGATCGACGTCGGCACCGTAATGGCATCGACCATCGGCACGGAACCGCCGACGCGCAATTTGTGGGGCGGCGCGCTCGCCGTCGCCAAGGTCCTGGCTATGACCGCCAGCCGGCGCAGCATCGCGGCCTCCGAGACCGCCTACGAGATCTTGGCGGGCGACTTCCTATTCCGGCCGCGCGGCAGCTACTTCCTGCCCGAAACCGGCACAATGCGGACCTTTGTCATGGTCGGGCGCACATGATCACGGCGCGGCGGGCGGGCATCGACCGGAACTGGGCCCGGCGCGCTCTTGGCGGACTGGGTGCCGCCACGCGCAATGGTACGACGGGCTTGCTTCTGTTCATCTCGCTTGGCGCGACCGTGGTCGCCCTTGCGTGCCGACGCGCGACTTGGCGTGGCCCGGTGTGGGCGGAGTTCAAACGTGTCCTGGGCAGCGTCGCCGTCTCCTCGCTGCCGACAGTGATTGCCACAGGCATACTCGTAGGATTCGCGCTGGCGTCTCAGGCGGTCTACTGGCTCAAGGCTACCGGGCAGACCGGTCTCGTCGGACAGGTTATCGTGATTCTCCTGATCCGCGAGTTCGTGCCCATCCTCGTCGGGCTGATCATCTTCGGCCGCAACGGCACGGCGGCCCTCATCGAGCTCGGCGAGGCCCACACGGGAGGCTGGCTGCGCCAGTTCGAGATCCAGGGACTCGATCCGCTGGCTATGCTGGTCGTGCCGCGTGCATTGGCCTTCGCGATAGGCGCCTTCTGCATGGCGACGGTCCTGTTGCTCTCGACCCTGCTTACCGGCTACCTGGCGGCGCACGGGCTCGGGCTGATTGCCTATTCAATATGGGACTTCTCGGATCTCGTCCTCCGCGCGACGACCACCCGCGACTTCATCGTGCCCCCGCTCAAGTGCGTCATCATCGGTTTCATGGTGGCGCTTGCCTGCTGCGCCACGGGACTGGGGCGTCGCGACGAGAGCGACGAGCTGCAGCGCATCGTGCCGCGCGGATTCGTCCGGTCGGCGCTGATGATCCTCCTGATCAACAGCATCTTCGACCTGGTGGCCTGAAGTGGCGCGTGCGACCGCCACGCGTTCGGTACTATCGCTCCAGGGAGCCATCCTCGGGGAGCGCCAGCTCTCGACGGCTCCACCCCGCATCGACCTCGAGTTGCCGCGCGGTACGGCCACCCTCGTGCAGGTCGACGACGAGGTGGATGCGGCATCGCTGGTCGACCTTTGCGTGGGGATGGTCCCTCCCGCCGACGGCACCGTCCGATTCCTCGGTGTCGACTGGCAGACCAGGACGCCACGCGAACGGCTGACACGACGACGACGCATCGGCACGGTGGTGCAGACCCATGTCTGGCCGGCGCATATGACGATCCTGGAATCCGTGCTGGTGGCGCGCTTCTATCATTTCAGCCGACCGCGCGACGAAGTCGTTGCGGAAGCGACGGCACTGGCAAGGCTCTTCGGCCTGCCGGGACTCCCGGTCGGCCGTCGAGAATCGACGCCTCGGCGCGCGCTCGTGCGTGCCGCCTGCGTGCGCGGCTTTATCGGTGCGCCGGACCTTATAGTGGTGCAGGATCAGGCGCTCGAAGGCACCGCCGACCTCGCCGTCCCGATGGTGCAGGCGATCTCGGAGGCAAGGGATCGAGGCGCGACCGTGTTGTGGATCGTCGAGAGCCTCGCTGCGGATGCTGTGCGCTTCGTGCAGGCTGAGCAGGTCTTCCGTCTGGGCGACCAGGGTTTGGTGCGTGTGAGGAGGCGATGAAGCGCTCGATCTTCGGCGTCTATCAGTTCGACGAGATCGTGGGTGCCGTGGTCCTGGCCTGCGTCGGCGTGTTCGTCGCCGTCCTGATCAATGCCGGCCTGCTCAAGGACTGGTTCCAGCCCTCCTTCACGCTGCGCATCATCCTGCCCGACGAGGGCGTATCGGGCCTGGCACCCGGAGCCGAGGTCCAGGTGCTCGGCACGCGCGCCGGCGAGGTCCGCCGCATCGTGATCGATCCCAATCGCCGCATGCATGCCATCGCCCGCGTCGAGGACCAGATGCGGCCCTTCATCCGGCGCGATTCCCAGGTCTCGATCCGCCGCCAGTTCGGCGTCGCGGGCGCCGCCTACATCGACATCTCTCGTGGTACCGGCCCGCAGCTCGACTGGTCCTTCGCCGTCGTCTCCGCGCAGAGCGAGCGCGCCGCCACCGACACGATCGGCCAGATGGTCGACGAGGTCCGCGCCAAGATCATTCCGCTCATGGACGACGTGCAGAAGGCCGTCCTCGCCTTCACTGCCGTGGCCCAGCGCGCCGTCGATCCCGGCGGGCCGCTCGAGCAGACATTGGCTTCGGCCGCCAGCATCGCGCGCAAGGTCGAGAGCGGCGAAGGCGTGGCGGGCCGCCTGATCGCCAACGACAAGATGGCCGGCGACCTCGAGGCGACCCTCCTCAGCGTGCGCGAGATGGCGAGCCAGCTCGAGCGCACCTCCAAGGATCCGCGCATCGCCCAGATCATTGTCAAGACCGACTCCATCCTGACCTCGCTGCAGGCCACGACGCGCAACCTCGCGGCGACGACGCCGCAGATCACGCAGAACGTGACGGCGACGACCGACGCCCTGCCGACGACCCTCCTGCAGGCCCAGCTCGCCGCCCGCGAGCTCGAGCTGCTGCTCGGTCAGCTCCGCCATCACTGGCTGTTCGGCGGTGGCGGCAGTGCACCCGCCGCGCCGACCGGCCGTCGCGCGCCGGCCGTCGAGGTGCGCCCGTGAAGCTGTCGGCCGTCGTTTTCCTCGGCGCCTCTCTCGTGCTCGCGGCCTGCGGTGGCGGCGCGCCAGCCGACACCGGGCCGCCGCCCGACACCAGGCTCGACATCGCCAACAAGGCCGGCACCCAGGCCCTGTCGATGGACATGCCGGTGCAGGCGGTCCGCCAGTACAAGCTCGCGCTGGCGCGGGCCTATGAGCGCGACGACGCCGAGGCCATCGCCGACACCGCCTACAATCTCGCCCTCGCCCAGATGCGCGCCGGCGACCCGAAGGAGGCGTTGCGCACGGCCCGCGAGGCGCGTGCCGAGCTCGACCGGCGCCGCGTGCCCGTCCCCGCCGAACTGGCGCTGGTTCAATCCGCCGCCGCTTATCGCGCCGGCGACCTCGGCGCCGCGGCCTCTGCCGCCCAGCAGGTCCTCGAGCTGAAGACGCGCGATCCCGACACCGTGCCGCGTGCCTGGTTCATCCGTGGTCTCGTCGCCGCCGAGCGCGGCGATGGCGCGACGCTCGCCCAGGCGATCGCCGCCGTCCCGCCCTCCAAGCAGGCCGACATCGAGGCCGACCGGCAGGAGCTGATGGGCCGCGCCGCCCTGCTCGCCGGCCAGTCGGCCGAGGCGCTGGTCGCCTTCGAAAGGTCCGCCGCCAACCGCCAGCAGGCGCTCGACTATCGCGGCATGGCGCGCGTGCTGGCGATGGCCGGCGAGGCCTCGCTGAGGCTGAACCGCACGTCAGATGCCGCGGTGTTCTTCCTGAGGGCCGGCCGGACCAACCTGCTGCAGGGCGACATCGCGGCGGCGACGCCGTTGCTGAAGCGTGCCGAGGATCTCGCCAAGCAGACGTCGCAGACCGATGTGATCGAGGAGATCGCGCGGCTGCGCAAGGCGGCCGCCGAGCGCGCCGCTGCCGCCAAGACATAGGGCGGCTGCGAAACTATGCTGGTCCGAATATTGCAGATGATCTGCCGTTGGGATTAGCCTTGGTTTCCGGGTCCGGCGCTTCCTCGGGCTCTGTGGGGAGGGGTTCATGCAGCATTTGATCAGGAGTGCAGCGCTCGGCGCTGCCGTTGCGTTACTTGCCGTGCCGGCGTCCGCATGGGCGCAGACCATCACGCTCCGGGCCGCGACCATCGCGCCCAAGACATCGGTCTACAACACCGCCATCGCGATTCCGTTCGCCGACTACGTGGCAAAGCTCACCGATGGCAAGGTGAAAGTCGAGGTTCACGAGGGCGGCGTGCTGGCGCCGATCTTCAAGATCTACGAAGCGGTCGAGGACGGGCGTGCCGACATCGCGATCGGCCCGGCCTCGTTCCTGGGCGGCAAGGATCCGACCAACCTCATCATCGGCTCGTTCCCGACCGGGCTCGGCGTGGATTCGATCCTGCCCTGGATGTACAATGGTGGTGGCGAAAAGCTCCTGCAGGAGCATCGGCGTGCGACGATGAAGATGCACACGATGGTGCTGGGCGCCGGCCCGTCGGAAGTGTTCGCCCACAGTCACAAGCCGATCAAGACGGTCGAGGACCTTAAGGGTCTTAAGTTTCGCACGCTCGGCAACTGGGCGGCCATCATCAAGGATGGCTTTGGCGCGGCACCGGTGGTCGTGCCGGGAAGCGAACTCTACGGCATGCTCGAGAAGAAGGCGATCGACGCCATGGAATACTCCATGCCGAGCGAGAACCGGGCGCTGGGTTTCCAAGAGATCGCCAAGTATGTGATCATGCCCGGCATCCACGCCGGATCGTGGACGTTCGAGGCGGCCATGATGGGGGACAAGTGGGACAAGATTCCCAAAGACCTGCAGGACAAGATCCACCTCGCTGCGAAGCTGGTGACATTCGAGAGCCTGAACTCGATCATCATGCAGGACTTCGCCGCGCTTGACACACTGATGGGCGGCAAGAACGAGGTCATCATTCTCGACGAGACCTTCAAGCGCAAAGCCAAGGAGGCGGCTCGCAAGTGGGCGGCCGACGCGGCGGCCAAGGCCAAGGCTGAGGGAAATCCCTGGCCCGAGCGGGTCGCCAAGTCGGTTTTCGATTTCCAGGACCGCTGGGAGAAGTACTCGCCGTATCTGGTGGTCGATCACAAGGAAGACTTCGCCAAGAAGTAGCCGGTGAAGCGGGGCGGCCGGCTGGCCGCCCCGATCCGTTTGGGGACCTCGACATGAAGAACTTGCTCCTCGGGCGCCTCTGCCCGGCGCTTGATGGGATCGGCTGGGCATTGGCCTTCGTCGCGATGGCCGAGGTCGTCATCATCATCGCAGTGCAGCTCTACGAGGTAGTCGCCCGCTATGCCTTCAACGCGCCCACCCTGTGGGGCAGCGACATCGCCTACATGACCAACGGCACGCTCTTCCTGCTGGGCGCCGCCTACACCTTGCGAATGGGAGCCCACATTCGCATCGATTTCCTCGCCAGCCGCCTGTCACTGCGCGTGCAGCATGCCGTCAACCTGGTCTTCTACGCCGCGATCTTCCTGCCGCTTCTCTGGTACCTGGGCTCGGCATCCGCCAACAAGGCCTGGCGCGCCTACGTACGGGGCGAGCTCGAAAGCATGAGCGCCTGGGAGCCCTATGTCTGGCCGTTCTATACCGGCATGACGGTCGGCCTCGTCGGGCTGGCGCTGCAGGTCGTCTCCGAGTCCCTGCGACACCTCGTCGGCATCGGCGACCCGCAGGCTGTACCGCCACCCGGCACGACCGACCCGGCGACGCACGCCACCGCCTGAGGATACGTCTCGATGCTGCCGATCCTCATGTTCGTGGTGCTGTTCGCACTCGTGTTCCTCGGCGTCCCGGTCGCCTTCTCGCTGTTGGCCACCGCCTTCGTCTTCGGAATGGGCGTGTTCGGCGACAAGGTCGTGGGCATCCAGCTCTACGGCATGGTGCAGCAGACCGCCGCTCAGTACCTGCTGTCCGCCATTCCGCCCTTCATCGTCATGGGCTGCATCCTCGAGCGCTCCGGCATCGCCGAACGGCTGTTCAGGGTGCTGCAGCTCTGGATGGGCCGCCTTCCCGGCGGCCTTGCGCTCGCCACCATCACAATGGGCGCGATCTTCGCCGCCTCGACCGGCATCGTTGGCGCCGTCGAGGTGGTGATCGGCGTCATGACCATCCCGGTGATGATGCGGTACGGCTACAGGAAGGACCTCATCGCCGGCACGATCTGCGCCGGCGGTTCCCTCGGCACCATGATCCCGCCCTCGCTGGTCGCGGTGATCTATGCTTCGATCGCCAACATGTCGGTCGGTCAGCTTTACGCCGGCATGCTTCTGCCGGGCCTGCTGATGGTCGGCATGTTCCTGGCCTACATCGTGGTGCGCTGCCTGCTGAACCCGCAGGACGGCCCGCCGGTGGCGCCAGCGGAAATCGATATGCCGCTCGCCGAGAAGCTCAGGATCACCCTTACCGGCTTTGTCCCGGCCGTGATCTTGATCGCCGCCGTGCTCGGGACGACGATGTTCGGCATCGCCTCACCCACGGAGGCCGCCAGCGTCGGCGCGCTGTGTGCGCTGGTGCTGACAGCCCTCTACGGCCGGCTCACCTGGGCCGTGTTCTCCGACGCCGTGAAGCGCACCCTGCTGATCAACTGCATGATCATGCTGATCGTGGTCGGAGGCACGATGTTCGCCTCGGTGTTCCGCGTGCAGGGCGGGGAGAAGCTCGTGCAGGCCATCGTCGCCGACCTCGACATCGGCACCTACGGCGTCATCCTGATCTGCCTGGCGATCGTCTTCGCAGCCGGCTTCATCCTCGACTGGGTGTCGATCGTCCTGATCTGCCTGCCGATCTTCATGCCCATCGTCTCGGCCCTGAAGGTCGACCCGGTCTGGTTCGCCATCCTGATGATCGTGACCATCCAGACCTCGTACCTGACACCTCCCATGGCGCCGTCGATCTTCTACCTGAAATCGATCGCGCCCCCCGAGATCAAGTACGGCGACATGGTGCGCGGCGTGATGCCGTATGTCATCTCGCAGGTCGTAACCTTGCTGGCCGTGATGTTCTTTCCCTGGCTGGCGACCTACCTGCCCAGCGAGCTGAAGGGCTTCTAGCTTCCGCCGCGGGCGCGCTCGCGCAGGGCGGCACGCGAGACCTTGCCGACGGGGGTGAGCGGCAGGGCGTCCACGAAGTGCACGCGGCGCGGCTTCTTGTAGTCGGCCAGCAGACCAAGGCAGTGGGCGGCCAGTGCGTCGCCGCTCGGCGAGCGGCCGGGTTTGACCACGACGTAGGCCACGATGATCTCGCCCCATTTCTCGTCCGGCGCGCCCACGACGGCCGCCTGCGCGACGTCTGGATGGCCGAGCAGCGCATCCTCCACTTCCTTGGGCCAGACGTTGAAGCCGCCGGTGATGACGATGTCCTTCTTGCGGTCCGCGAGGTAGAGGAAGCCGTCGGGTGCGCGACGCGCCATGTCGCCGGTACGCAGCCAGCCGTCGACCAGCGTCCGGGCGGTCTCCTCGGGCAGGTTCCAGTAGCCCGCCATGTTGTTCTCCGAGCGCACGGCGATCTCGCCGACCTCGCCCGGCGCCACGTCCCGTCCCTTGTCGTCGAGCAGCCGCAACGCGAAGGTCGGAACCTCGCGGCCGACCGAGGCGAGCCGTGGTCCACATTCGGACTCCGTCTCGAGATGCTCGTGCGGGCGCATCATGGTGGTGATCACCGGCGCCTCGGAAAGCGTGTAGACCTGGGTGAAGACATTGCCGAAGCGCTTGAGCGCGCGCCGCAGCAACGGCACCGGCATGGGAGCCGACGCATAGGTGAAGCAACGCAGCGCCGAGACATCGGCTCCGGGATCGTCCGCCTCCAGCAACATGTGGATCATGGTCGGCACCATGTAGACCCAGGTGATGCGGTGGCCTGCGAAGTCGCGCCAGGTTGCCGCCGGATCGAAACGCTCGCGCACGACCTGCGTGGCGCCCAGCAGGTACCAGGCGGGCCACATGAAGTTGAGCCCGTGGCTGAGATGGCCGAGATGCAGGGCCACGTCCTGCTCGACCAGCGCGTTCTCGCGCACGACGTCGAGCACCACGGCCATGTAGCTGCGGTGCGTATGGACGACACCCTTCGGCCGGCCGGTCGTGCCGCCGGTGTAGCGGATGAGCACCGGATCGTCGTCGCGGTACGCCGCCGCCGGCACGGCCGATGCGTCGCCCTGCGCCACGATGGTCTCGTAGGCGCTTGCCCCGGCGTCGCCGTCGACCGTGACGATCGTGCCCAGCGACGGGACCTTCCCACGCTCGGCCTCGACCCTCGCGGCATAATCGGGCGTCGCGACCAGGGCTGTGGGTGCACAATCGGCCAGCGCGTAGAGCACTTCAGGCGCGGCGAAGCGGATGTTGAGCGGAACCTTGACCGCGCCCAGCCTCAGGATCGCCAGCTCCGCGATGATGAAAGGAATGCCGTTGGGCAGGATCAGCGCCACGCGGTCGCCATGCTGCACGCCGCGCGCCGCCAGCCAGCGCGCCAGACGGTTGCTGGCCGCCTCGGCTTCCCGATAGGTGATCGTGCCTTGGTCGTCGACCACCGCCACCTTGTCGGGCGTGCGGAAGACGCCCTGGCGCAGCAGATGGTCGATCCCGGCACCGGGCGGCGTGACGAGGGTCCGCGCCGTCATTTCCGGATCGGCCGCCGGCCGCTTTCGAAGAAGGCGCGCATCCCCTCCTTGGCTTCCTTCGACTCGTTGACGAGGGACGCCATGGCGCGTTCCAGCCGCATGCCGGAGTCGAGCGGCCCCTGCAGACCGACCCGAACCGCCTCCATTGTGTAGCGCACCGCGACGGGCCCTCGCCGCGCGATCCTGCGCGCGAGTTCGACGGCCCGGTCCATCAGCTCCTCGTCGCGCCAGACATGGTTCACGAGGCCGATACGATACGCCTCGGTCGCGGGGATCGGATCGCCGAGCAGCAGGTGCTCGTAGGCGAAGGACAATGGGACCAGCCGCGGCAGGCGCTGCGTGCCGCCGCCACCCGGCAGGTGGTCGAGGGCGATCTCGGTCTGGGCGAAGCGCGCGCTCTCGCTGCACACCCTGATGTGGCAGGCGATGGCGAGCTCGGTGCCGCCGCCGAACGCCGCGCCATGGACGGCCGCTATCACCGGCTTGGTCGAGCGCTCGATCACGTCGAGATTGTGCTGCCAGGCGACCATCCTGTCGTCGGTCTGCAGTACGTCCATGCCGCGCATCTCGTTCATGTCGCCGCCGGCGCTGAAATGCCGGCCCTTTCCGGCGATCACGATCGCCCGCGTGCGCCGGTCGGCCAGGCAGGACTGCAGCAGCTCGCCGAGATGCCACATCATATTGGTCGTGATCGCGTTTCGCTTGGCCGGTCGGTTGAGCCAAAGGATCGCGACCGGGCCGCGGTCTTCGCGTAGAATCAGGTTCTTCATCACGGCCAAGTTTAAGGGCGCGCCGGCAGGAGTCCACGAGCGCGCCCGTCATGGGAGGGACGAAATGAAGGACTTTGCCGGCAGGATCGCCGTCATCACCGGTGGCGGCACGGGCATGGGCCGCGAACTCGCGCGCCAGCTCGCCGCCGAAGGCTGCAACATCGCGCTGTGCGACGTCTCGGGCGGCGCTATGGCCGAAACGAAGCGGCTCTGCGAGGCGGCCGGCCTCAGCCAGGGCCAGCGCATCACCACCCATATCGCCGACGTGGCCGACGAACCGCAGGTCGTGCGGTTCCGCGACCAGGTCGCGAAGGACCAGGACACCGACCGCATCCACCTCCTGTTCAACAATGCCGGCATCGGCGGCGGCGGCAGCTTCCTGGTCAATGGGCGCGACGAGTGGGAGCGCACGTTCAACATCTGCTGGGGTGGCGTCTATCTCTGTACCCGCGCCTTCATGCCGATGCTGCGCCGCGCCGACGCCGGCCACATCGTCAACACCTCGAGCGTCAACGGCTTCTGGGCCTATATCGCGCCGCAGATCCCTCAGACCGCCTATGCCGCGGCCAAGTTCGCGGTTAAGGGCTTCACCGAGGCGCTGATCACCGATCTCCGCATCAACGCCCCGCACATCAAGTGCTCGGTCGTGATGCCGGGCCATATCGGCACGTCGATCGTGGCCAACTCGCGCAAGCTGCAGAGCGGCAACCAGGGCGACGAGATCACCGCGCAGGAGATCGCGCTCACCCGCGCGCGCATCGCCTCGATGGGAATCGACGAGAGCAAGCTCTCCGACGAGGATGTCGCCAAGCTGATGATCGAGCGCGCCCGGCGCTTCCTCGAGGAGGCGCCGACATCCGCGGCCGAAGCGGCGAAGATCATCCTCGACGGCGTGCGCGAGGAGCGCTGGCGCATCCTGGTCGGCCGCGACGCCGAGCTGCTCGACGGGCTCGTCCGCAAGACGCCGGAACAGGCCTACGAGGCGGACTTCTTCGAGCGCTTCGCCAAGGAAGCCGGCTGGTCCGTCGGCGGCCCGACGCCGCCGCGCTGAGCTACAGCCCGAACAGCGCGCCGTAGCCGCCCACCGGCACCTGCACGCCGGAGGCGCGCAGGCAGCGCCAGAGGCTCGCCTGATTGGCCGTAACGACCGGCCGTTTCAGGTCCTGCTCCAGCGCCTCGATGATGCCGACGCAGCGGAAGCCGGTGCCGGCGATCAGCACGCCGTCGGCCGCGGCCGGACATGACTTCCTGATCTGCGCGTAGAGCGGCTCGACTTTACTGACGCCGAGGGCAATGAGAGCTTCGCACACCTTGTCTATCCGTTGCGCTACCGCCGGGGCCGGTCTTATCCCGCCGTTGTCGTTCAAT